>NZ_JBFUBU010000009.1:0-131321 GCF_056405595.1 Polaromonas sp. P1_G1 | reverse complement strand
ATCAGGGCCGGCGTTGTCTGAGCCGAAGGCGAGTTTAGCCGGACCCCGCTTGGCTCGAGCACCGCAGGTTGCCCGTAGCGAAGCGTAGGGACCCAGACTGCGGGTCGCCTTTCTTTTGCTTACTTTTCTTTGGCGAAGCAAAGAAAAGTRAGTCGCATGCCGGGCGACTCCCGGCCAGCCGCCCTCAGCAAAGAAAACAGAGGGAGCGCGCCACCGGGAGCAAGACCCCGGCCTTAGATCGACCCCAAATCCTGAATAGCATCCACCACCATACTCGTCCCCACCGCAATCAGCAGAATGTCAGTGGCAACCCGCACATATTTATGCCCTGCTGGCGGCGCACCCAACTGCACCACGACAGCCGAAGGCACGGGATAGAACACGACATCGCGAGGGAGCGGCTGGCCGATGGCGTATTTCTTCGCCTGGCCTGGGGGCAGGCAGCCGTTGTTTTTCTTGGCCAGGCCCGGGGGGCAATGGCCGGACTTGAACTGCTTGCCGTAGTAGTTCTGGACCACGACGCGCTGCTGCGGCACAAAATAGCCGCCGACTTTGACATCAGCGGCATGCTTGTTCTTCTTCGCCTTTTTGCCGCCCTGCCCGTCATCACCGTGGTCGGACTGTTCCGCCTGCTCATGTTTGTTGCCTTTGTTTTTGCCACCGCCAGCCCATTCGGGTTTCTCGGCAAAACTCGCGGAACAGGCCATGGCGGCCGCCATCAGCAGTGCAAGGCTACGGCCGGGCAGGCGCGGTCCAGTGGTCATCGTGGTGTTTTTCATTGTGGTTCTCCGGTAGTTATGGGTGAAGGCCGATACGGCGGGCATGCAAACCATGCGAGGCACATGCCTGAACTGTTCAACGGACGCCGTCCGATGCCGTTGACGGTGTTTTGCCCATTCTGGCTCCGGTGAGATGAAAATCCCTGTAGGGAAACAAGCTGCGACAGCGTCCTACATTTGCTCACATTCAAGTGCCGTGCGCACTAAGGCGAAGGCTCCGCGAATTTGAGCAAGCGTGTTGCCAGCAAGGTCTCCGCCAGAAAACACACCAGGGCCAGCAGAAAACACACCACCCCCGACAGAAAACATACCGTCGCAATCCGCAGCGTCGGAAGCTCGCTGGTTTCCCCGAGGAACAGCAGGATGATGGTGCTGCCGATCAGGATGGCGCAAAAGGTCAGCAAGGCGATGCAGATGTTGACCAGCCAGCCGCGATGGCGAAGTTCGCGCAGCTCGGCGTACATGCGGTGCGCGCGAGGCTCTTCCACGCCGCCGGCTTCCAGCCGGTTTTCCAGGAAGCGCGCGCGGTCGATGATGCGGGCCAGCCGGCCGGCGACGGCGGCGATCATGCCCGAGACGGCGGTGAGCAAAAACACCGGCGCCACCGCCAGCTGGATGCCGTGGGTGACCGTGGCAAGGTCGGGTGCAAAGTTCATGCAAAGCTCCAGCTGCGGGTTGAAAGGCCTGCATTTTGTCATGCCGCTCGCCGGGGCACGGTGCTACTTGAGCTCGAACGGCGCTTCGTAGCGTCGCTGGCAGTTCTCGCAGAAGAAGCTGCGTCGCTGGGTTTTACCGAGATGGGCTCTCACAAAAGGGATTTCGCAGCGCGGGCAGATGGTTTTGGTGTGGGCCAGCCAATGCTGCCTGAGCACAAAGGCTTTTTTCCAGGCGAGAAAATCAAAGCTGTACTGCCGGGCCTGCGCCACCAGCTCGCGCAGTTTGGGCGCAGGCAAGGCCCCGACAGTTGACAAGGGGTGGACCCGGATACGAAACAGCACCTCGTTCTTGATGATGTTGCCGACACCGGAGAACACCGTCTGGTCCAATAGCGCGTCGCACACCAGGGCGTCGGGCATGGCCCGCAGTTTCTTGCGGGCGGCCGCGGGATCCCAGGCATCCGACAACACATCGGCGCTCCAGTCGTAAACAGTGTCCAGGGGCTCTTCGACGTAGCGGACCGAGCAGTTGTAGAAGTTCAGCTCCTGGCCTCGGGCAAACCCCAGGCTCAACCGCGGCGCCGCGCCCTCCTTGCCTTCGTTGATGCGATAACTGCCGAACATCAGCATATGGATGCGGACGGAAAAACCCTCGAACTCGAGCAAAAAATGCTTGCCCCAGCTGCGCACGGCCACAAGGCGCCGGCCTACCAGCCGCGCGATGTCGATGCGGCTGTTGCCACCGGCGCGCCGTACGATCTTGCCGGCAAAGCCCGCGGCCTGTTCCCTGAGAATTTGGATTGACGGCCCTTCGGGCATGAAAGCTCCTCCAGCGCCCGGTGGCAGGCAGGCGTGAGGAGATTCTGGAGTCCGCGCCATGCCGGTGCATGTGGGCCGAGGCCGGTGGCAACTGACGGTGCGCGCGCGGCGCGCTCGTGGGATTGCCCTACAGCAATGTCGTCGCTGTCCGACAGCTCGCGGCGCGCGAGGGTCCGCACAATAAATTCATCTCATCGGCGCGGCTGCGGCTGCGATGCGCAGTAGCGCGCCCCAACCAAAGGACTTCCCATGCTCTCCAACAATGAGGGACAGCGCGTCCCCGACGTTACCTTCAAGACCCGCCAGAACGAGCAATGGGTCGACGTCACCAGCGCCGACCTGTTCGCAGGCAAGAACGTCGTGGCCTTCTCCCTGCCCGGCGCCTACACGCCCACCTGCTCATCCACCCACTTGCCGCGCTTCAACGCGCTGGCAAAAACCTTCAAAGCCCACGGCATCGACGACGTGGTCTGTTTTTCGGTCAACGATGCCTTTGTGATGAACGAATGGGGCAAGGCCCAGGAGGCCGGCAACATCACCCTGGTTCCCGACGGCAACGGCGATTTCTCAAAAGGCATGGGCATGCTGGTCGACAAAAGCGATCTTGGCTTCGGCAAGCGCTCCTGGCGCTACTCCATGCTGGTGCGCGACGGCCTGATCGAGAAGATGTTCATCGAACCCGAAAAAGACGGCGACCCCTTCGAGGTCTCGGACGCCGACACCATGCTCAGCTACCTCGCACCGGATGCCGTGGCGCCCGAACCCATCACCCTGTTCAGCAAGCCGGGCTGCCCGTTTTGCGCCAAGGCCCGCGCCATGCTGGATGAAGCCGGCCTTTCTTACGAGGAAATCACACTGGGCCACGGCATCAGCACCAACACGCTGCAGGCGGTGGCCGGCGCCGCCACGGCGCCGCAGGTGTTTGCGGGCGGGAAAAAAATCGGTGGATCGGAAGACCTGCAGGCCTGGCTGAAAGAGATGAAGTCCAGGGCGGAACCTGCATCGCCGCAGCAGTTTCTCAGCTAGAGCTCTACTTGCCCAGCCCGATCGCCGCGCGCATCTTCTCCAGCTGGTCCGCTGTCGGCACCACAAAAGAGAATTGCGGGCCCAGGTCCAGCGCGACGGCGAGCGGCTTGGAGGGTGCTGTCAGGCCCTGGAAGGCGGCAACAGCCTTCTTGACGGTGGCATCCGGCACGCTGGCGTGCAGATACAGGCCAAAGCCGACGCTGGTGGCCTTGGTCGGAACCACCACGAGGCGTGCCTGGTGCACTTTTTCGGAGCGCCCGGCGAGGCCCTTGAGGCTGACGCCCAGTGCCGCGGGCTCGCGGGTGACGACGCCTGCCCAGGACTGCTCCTCCCACGCAAAGACAGCTTTTGCAATCAGGCCCTGCTGGCCGACGGTGGCTTGCGGCGCGACATCCTCCACATTGCCGCACAGGCCCTCGGCTTTTGCGATGGCAGCCTCCACGCCGGCAGCCGTGCCAAAGCACTTGGAGCGCTGGAGCTGGTCCAGCACCGCTTTCTGCTCTGCCGGCGGCAGGGTTTTCAGCGCCACGGCGCCCGCGTCGGTCGCGGCCTTGCCGGCAGCGGTAATCGCCAGCACCGCTGGCTGGACCACTTCATTGTTGAACACCACGAGCTTGTAGCCGCTCATCAGGCCGATGACCTGGTTGGTGTAGACCCAGCAATAAGGCGTGCGCCCCGATGCGGTGATGTCGTCCACTTTCTTGATGGCATACAAGGGCGTCTGCGGCAGGCCGGCGCGGCCGATGAAGGCATGCATTTCCTGTTCCGCCACGGCGCTTTGATAGGCTGCTTCACCGCGGAAGAGTTGGGGGTTCATGTAGGCCCCTCCGTCGCAGCTTTGTGCCCGGGCGGCCGGTGCCAAGCATGCGGCTGCCAATGCCAGCGAAAGGGAAATACGGGACGAATAGTGCATGTTTGGCTCCAGAAGCGGTGGCATTTGCCAATTGGGGCAGTTTGGCTGCGGTCACCGGATTTAGTAACAAAGTATGACATGCATACATCGGGCCATGATACGGACGACCCGCTGGAAAGGCAGGCGTTTACCCGGGGTTGACCCGAATATTAGGCAGTAGACCTTGCCATCAGTTTGGCAAGCCGGCAGCCCGGCCCCCGCTCCCGGCCGGAAGGAAACTATGAAATCGGTAGCACGCCAGGTACGTCGGTATTGGGTTACCAGCTCTTCTTCCGAGCATTGTGGCTAGCCAATAGTTGTCCTGCGAGCGGCTTTCCACAAGCCGCGGGTCGCCGGTCCCGGCCAAGGGAGCATCCTCTAAAGCGCTTGCGCCCTGCGCCGGGCGCCCGCAGCGCGCCGGGCGCGCCAGCTCTTCACCGCGTCGCAGGCTTCGAAGTGCTTGAGCAGGTTCTGCTTTTGCCGCTCCAGCAGGCTGCTGGCCTCGATCATCCGCGGCCAGGTCTCGCAGGCCCTGCCCACCGCTTCATTGAGCACGCCGCGCACCCGCGTTTCGAACATGCCGGTGGCGTTGCAGAAGCTGCGCAAGGTCTGGGCCGTCAGCCTGGCCTGCTTTTCCCCGCCGGGCACAAAGCGCAAGGCATGGCCGCGCCCGCCCAGATAGGCCGCGTAGGCCACCACGTCGTAGGCCGGGGACAACCCGGGCGTGCGACCGTCGCGGTAGAGCACACCGAAATTCTTGACGTGGGCATCGTAGTTACCCAGCATCTCGTTGACCATCACGCGGCGTATCAACTCTTCCGCCGCGCCCTCGCCCACCTCGGCCGGCAAGCTCATGCCTTCGCGCAGCGTCCTGGCCATGGCGGCATAGCTGGCGGCAGGATGGGTGTATTTTTCTTCGGGCTGGATGCGCAGGATCTGTGCGAAGTCCTCGCAGTGGATATGCCCCTGCGGCCCGCGGTCAAAACGTTTGACGGCCAGGAAATGGCGGCTCTCGCCGAGCACAAAGGGTTGTTCCGCCACGATCTCGTCCATGGGCGCCAGCCAGGCCTCGCAGACGTCCACACCCGCGGCCTGCGCCAGGCGCAGCGAGAGTTCTTCCACCTCGGGCAAAAGGGCGAATTCCGCCGTGGGCAGCTTGGCGATGATGTGCGTGCCCTGGGCGTCGCGGGTGCGCGCTACATAGCGACCCTGCTGTTGCACCAGCGCGAGCTTGGGCTGCACGCCCGACAGCGAGGTCGCATCGGGCAGAGGGTCGGCGGTGACAGACATTTCAAGTGCGTCATGGTGCTGGGTGACCACACCGGCCAGCGCCTGGGCATCGAGGTGCGCCGGGTAGGCGTAAACGTTGCCCGGCAGGTCGGTGCCGCAGGCGGCCAGCATGTCGAAATGGTCGTTGGGCCCGCAACCGCGCAGTTGCTCCAGGTGGCGGCGCAGCGGCCCCTCGGGCAACAGGTTTTGAAAGAAGGCCGGCAAGCGGCCGCCTTCGGCATTAAAGAACGGCGTATTGACGTAGCTGCGCCAGAAAATCTCGCGGCGCTGCGCGTCGTCGTCCGTGGCCGACCAGGAAAACACCGGCGATGCCGGGTTGGACCAGAAGGCCTCGTCGGGAATGAAGCGCGTGAGCGCCGTGCTGCCCGTGCCGTATTGGAACAGCAGCCCGGCGCGCAAGGATCCCAGATAGATATCAAGCGCCAGGACATTCATTACCAAGGGCCTTTGGTTTTCCTTGTGCCTGCCGCAGCCGCAGCGAGCTGCGAGGTCTCGGCCACAATGCGATCCACCCGCGAGAGCGCGGGCGGCGCGGGCTCCTGGACACCGTGCGCCTGCAGGCCGGCGGCCACCACTTTGGGCAGCAGCAGCACTTCCAGCCCTAGCTGGTCGGCAATCGCCATCAGCGTGGTGATGCGCGGTGCGGTGCGCCCTTGAAGCACGTTGCGAACGGACAAGGGCGTGAGCCCCGTCTTTTCGGCCAGGGCCTGGTAGTCCAGCTTCAGGCCTTGCCGTTCCTCTTCGAGGCGTGTCGCGATTTCAGACAATGTTTTCATAAATAAAAATATCGTTTTTTCATAAAACAATAGTATTTTATCTATTTATTGGCTTGCGATGGGAAATAATCCATACAAAACTATTTTTTACTCAATAAAAGATAGTTTTATATAGTTTGATTGCGAATCAATGAAAAATGAGGACGCGAGTCCTAAAACTAAAACGCGTAGCTGCCCATCCACGAGAGCAGCCAAGTCCGCCCCGCGGCCGGTTCAAAGTAACGGCCGTTGCCTTCGTTGACGATGACGGAACCCGCGTACTTTTTGTTGAAAAGGTTGTCCAGCCGCAGCGTGCCCAGCATCTTCCAGCCGCCCGCCTCCACGGCATAGCCGACATGCGCCGCCGCGACGGTGAACGAGGTGGCCGCGTCTGAATTAAGGTCGTTGACGGGAACGCTGCCCAGGTAGCGGGCCTCAACGCCGCCGCGCCATCCCCGCACCGGCCGCCAGCCGGCTTCGAGCGCCAGGGCCGAGCGCGCGATGCCGGGAATCCGGTTGCCCGCCGGCACCGCCACATTGGGTGTGGCGCAAGGCGTGGCCGCGCAGGTCAAAAATGCATCGCGGTAACGCGCCTCCAGCCAGGTATAGGAAAGCTGCACCAGCCAGTCGCCGGACAAGGCAAGGCTGGAGGCCAGTTCCACTCCGTGGCGCCGCGTGGCACCCGCATTCTGGAAGGTGCTGCGCCCACCCACATTGGTCTGGCTGACGATTTCATCCCGCGTGGCGGTCTGGAACACAGCCGCGCTCCACTCCAGCCGGTTGGCCGCGCCGGCCGGCGTATGCCCTTTCGCGCCCACCTCCAGGTTGTTGCTGTGTGACGGCTTCAAGCCCAGGTTGAGCCCGGTCGAGCCATCGGCGCGGTAGGCGGTCTCGTTCAGCGTCGGGGTTTCAAAGCCCTTGCCGGCGGTGGCGTACAAACGCAGGTTGTCGGCGGGCGCATACAGCAAGCCCGCTACCGGCAAGGTGGCGCTGTAGCGCACGCTGCCGCTGTCATCGCCGTTGGGCCCTGCCACGTAATGATCCGCCGAATCAAAGCGTACCGTGCTGCGGCGCAGGCCCGCATGCAAGGTCCAGCGCGGGGAAAGTTTGAGGGTGGCCTGCGCATAAGGATCCAGGCTGCTGACGCGGTTGGTTTCATCACGGCGCAGCGCGCCCTGCRCGCCCAGGCTGGCGCCGCTGAAGTTCTGAAAGCCCAGGCGCTGCTCGCGAAGGCTGTCGTAAGCCAGGCCGGCCACCAGGTCCAGCGGCAAACCGGCCAGCTGTGCCTGTGCCGACAGGCGCAGGTCCGCGCCGGCATAAGAACGGTTCAAATCGATCACGCCGCCCGGATGCAGCGGGCTGGCCTGCGCCGCCACCGGGATGGCCTGGTATTGCACCGTGGCGCGCTGGCCCTGGTAAACCATGGCGCGCAGCCGGTTGCCGCCGTCCAGCGGCAACTCGTAGACCACGCCCAGCTGGGTCTGGCGCACCGTCTTGCGGGTGTTGAACTGGGTGGCCGAGGGGTCGGCGCTTTGAGGCGCGGCATCAAACTGCGCGCGGCTGAGGCCCAGCGGGTCGTCGGCGCGAAGGTCCACATGGTTGGCCACCAGCATGAGCTGCCCGCCGTTGGCGAGTTGCCAGTCGAGGCGCGCATTCGCCAGGTCACGCCGCGCCGCGCTGTGCGCCCGGAAGCCATCGCTGCTGAATTGGCTGGCATTCAAGGTGTAGCCCAGTGCGCCCGCGCTGCCCATGGCTTTGAGGCCGCTGCGGTAAAAACCATCGCTGCCCCAGGCAAGGCTGGGCGTGAGGGTGAGCGGGCCCTGGCCCTGCTCGGTGAACACCTGCACCACCCCGCCCGAAGAATTGCCGTACAGCGCTGAAAACGGCCCGCGCAAGACCTCCACCCGGCTGGCCGAGCTCAGGTCTATGTGCGAGAGCTGGCCCTGGCCGTCGGGCATGGTGGCCGGGATGCCGTCGACATAAATACGAACGCCGCGCACCCCAAAGGTGGAGCGTGCCCCGAAGCCGCGCACCGACAACTGCAGGTCCTGCGCCTGGTTTTGCCGATCACGCGCCAGCACCCCGGGCCTCAGCGCCAGGCTTTCCGAGAGGTTGAGCTGCGCGCGGCCGTCGGCGCGAAGCCGCTCGCCGTCGATGACGTCGACCGAAGCCGGCACCTCAAAGGGCGGCAGCTCGGTGCGGGTGGCGCTGACCGTGACAGGCGCCAGCGACTGGGCCAGCGCCGTCGCACCCAGCAAGGGCGACAAGGCCAGCGCGGAGAGGCGAAGGCGGTAAGGCATGAAAGCGGGCACTCGATGGACTATGGACAAGGGCCGGGCCATCGTAGCCTGCCGCCGCGGCCCTTGCCACTGCGCGGCTGTAGGCCGGCACCGCAAAAACGGCGTGACTGCCTGGAAAACGGTTTTACCCCCTCTCCCCCTGGGAGAGGGTTGGGGTAAGGGCCAGCGCAGCGGCGCATAAATACCTACCGTCACATGCACAGGCCGCAGCCCCCTCACCCCTGCCCTCTCCCAAAGGGAGAGGGAGCAAGGCACCTCAGCCGAACTTGCGCACCGCATCCAGCGCCAGCCCGGCGCCAATGCTGCCAAAGCGGTCTCCTTCCACGCTGCGCGCCTGAGGCAGCAACGCGGAGATCTGCTCGCGCAGCAAGGGCACCCCGCTGGAGCCGCCGGTGAAGAACACCGTGTCGATATCGTCCCCATCGACGCCGGCATGCTTGAGCAGCGCCACGACGGTGCGTGACACCGTGCCCACAAGTTCGCTGATGGCGCCGTCAAAATCGGGCCGGTGCAAGGTCAAGGTCTCCCCTGGGGCGATGCGTCCCAAATCCATGATGGCTTCGGGCGCATCGGACAGCGCGATCTTGGCCGCTTCCACCTGCATGGCCAGCCAGTGGCCGGCGCGCTCGCGCACCAGGTTCTGCAGGCGATCCAGCTTGTCCTTGTCGACCGCGCCACGCCGTATGTCACTGATCTGCGTCCAGGATTTTTTGCTGTAGACCTGGTTGATGGTGTGCCAGGTCGCCAGGTTGAAGTACTGGGCCGAGGGCACCTCCAGCCCGCTCGCCAGCCGGCTGCCCAGCCCCAGTGTGGGCATCACGCTGGCCAGACTCAGGTATTTGTCGAAGTCGGTGCCGCCTATGTGCACGCCGCCGCTGGCCAGGATGTCGTCCCGCCGCTCGGCTTTTTTCGCGCGCTCGGGCGACAGGCGCACCAGCGCGAAGTCGGACGTGCCGCCGCCGATGTCCACCACCAGCACCAGCTCTTCGCGCCTGATCTGCGACTCGTAGTCGAAGGCCGCCGCGATAGGCTCGTACTGGAAGGCGATGTCTTTCAGACCGACCGCATGGGCGATCTCGGCCAGTGTGTTTTCGGCTTTCTTGTCGGCCTTGGCGTCGTCATCCACAAAAAACACCGGGCGGCCCAACACCGCGCGGCTGAAGGACTGGTCCGCTGCTTTTTCGGCGCGGTGTTTGAGCTCACCGATGAACTGTGCCAGCAGCACGCGAAACGGCAACGCGCGGCCGGCGACCTCGGTGTGGTCGTCGATCATGGCCGTGCCCAACAGGCTTTTGAGCGAGCGCATCAGCCGCCCTTCGTAGCCTGCCAGATAGTCGGCCAACGCTGCGCGGCCGTAACTCACATGCTCGTCTTCCGCATGGAAAAACACCACCGAAGGCAGCGTGGGCTTGCCGCCTTCCAGCGGCAGCAGCGCGGGGAGCCCGGGCCGGCTCCAGCCCGCCGTGGAGTTGGAGGTGCCGAAGTCGATCCCGCAGGCTTGCAGGCCGCTCACCGCCCGGCCGGCTTGGCGAAGCCGTTTTCGGCCCAGGCCACGGCGCTGGCGCGGTTGAGCTTGAAGGACGGCGCCACGCGCACCTGCGCCAGCTGCTCGCCGGTTTCGTCGGCGGCGCTGAGCAGGCCGTGCGGGTTGTCCTCATCGGGAACGATGTCCAGCGAGACGGTCAGGCGCGCCGCGTTGGCGGTCACGGTGATGCTCTGGTGCAGCGTGGCGTGCAGCTGCTGCTCATGCCTGCGCACGAATTCCGAAGCCGTCTTGACCAGGGTGCTGAAGGCCGGCCCATCCAGCGGCTTGGGATTTTTCTTGTCGCGGCCCATGGTCCAGGGGCCGACCAGCGCGGGCTCGGGCTCGCCGTCCTTGATCATCGCGACGGCCCAGCCGTCATCGTCTTCATTCTTGATGACCTTGGCCGTCCAGCCATCGCCGCACCAAAGCCGCGGCTCCTGGATGGGCGGGGTGTCATTGGGGGATTCATCGGCCAGGCCGGCAGCGGGTGTGTGGGAGTCAGTCAAAACGCGGTCACTCGGGTGGGGCGCCCCGGCAAGGGGCCGGGGGGAAATTCAGGTCACGCAGCGCCTTCAGCGGTGCGCAGGGGGACGTGGATTCTACAGCCCGACCTGAATCCCGTCACAACCCGAGGTCGCTCAGGCTTGGGTGGTCGTCCGGCCGACGGCCCAGCGGCCAGAAAAACTTGCGGTCCGCTTCCTTGATCGGCAGGTCGTTGATGCTGGCGTGGCGCACCGCCATCAGGCCGTTCTCGTCGAACTCCCAGTTTTCATTGCCGTAGGAACGGAACCAGTTGCCGGCATCGTCATGCCACTCGTAGGCAAAGCGCACGGCGATACGGTTGCCGCCAAAGGCCCATAGCTCCTTGATGAGCCGGTAGTCGAGCTCACGCGCCCATTTGCGCGACAGCAGGCCCACGATTTCCTCGCGGCCGGTGACGAACTCGGCGCGGTTGCGCCAGCGGCTTTGCGCCGTGTAGGCCAGCGATACGCGCTGCGGGTCGCGCGTGTTCCAGCCGTCTTCGGCGGCGCGGACTTTCTGTACCGCGGTGTCGTAGGTAAAGGGTGGGAGCGGCGGCCGGGTTTCCATGGTGGGGTCCTTTGGGTGAGGTGGGTGAAAGATGGTAGACAGATCTGTCTACTCGCTGCGATTCTGGCACAGGTAGACAGACTTGTCTACAATCGCGCCATGGACGTCTCCACCCCCTCCCCGCGCGACCGCATCCTGCTCACCGCGCACGACCTGTTCTACCGAGACGGCCTGCGCGCCACCGGCATAGACCGCATCATTGCCGAGTCGGGCGTGGCCAAGCTCACCTTCTACCGCTGCTTTCCCAGCAAGGACGAGCTGATACGTACCTTCCTGGATTACCGCCACGAACGCTGGATGGCCTGGTTTGTCGATGCCCTGGGGCGGCACGGCGCCACGGCGGGCGGCGGCCTGGCGCCGCTGCTGCCCACGCTGGCCGAATGGTTTGCCGACCCGCTGTTTCGCGGCTGCGCCTTCATCAACGCCATGGCCGAAGCCGGCGCCCTGCCCGGCGTGGCGCCGATCGTGCAAAACCATAAAAACGATATGCGGCAGGTGATTGCCGGCCTGTTGCCCGCCAGGCCGGGCCAGCAAGCCCTTGCCGGCGCGGCGGCGCTGGCCGTGGACGGCGCCATCGTGCGGGCGCAGATGGAAAGCGCTGAATCGGCGCTGGCGGGCCTGCGCGTGCTGCTGGATGCGCTGGATTCTCCAGCCGGCTAAGCTTTCGCGGGCCGGGGCAGTTTTGCTTTGGGCCGGGATTTGGGCGCCGGCCCCGAGGACGCGGCAATCTTCACCGTCGGCCGTTTGCCCGAGGCCACCCACTCGTCATAGAAGTCGATTTTTTTGTCCAGCAGCTTGAGCGCCAGCTGCCACTCGGCAATCATGCCCTTGACCTGCTCGCGGTGCGCCGACAGCAATGCCTGCCGTTTGCTGAGGGTGCCGCTGCCCTGCTTGACCAGCGCCGTGTATTCGCGCATTTCGGCGATCGACATGCCGGTGCGCCGCAGCCTGTCCATCAGGTCCAGCCAGCTGATGTGCAGCTCGCCGTAGACGCGGCGGCGCCCGGCGTCGCGTGCCACGCCGGGGATCAAGCCCTGAGCCTCATACCAGCGTATGGTGTGCACGCTGCGCCCGGTGCGCGCGGCGAGTTGCCCGATCAGGAAGTTTTCAGCCATGCCTGACTGTATAAAACCAGGGCTCAGGCGGCAAGTGTGGCGGACGATGACGAGGAAGGCGCCTCCAGCGCCGAACTCACCAGCGCGGTGTCGAGGTACTCCATCAAGTCCTTCATCTTCCCGTCTTCCATGCGGCAGACGTAGCAATAACGGTTGTTGTAGGCCTTGCCGGCCTTTGTCGTGACCCGCCCTTCAAATTCGATGATGACCATGTCACCGTCGGCCATCACGCGGCGCGTGGTGCTGACATAGGGCGTCGCGAACTGGGCGTACAGGGGCCGCAGCAGTTCATTGATCACCACCAGCTTGCCGCTGTAGGTGCGCGACCACGGTGTATTGCCCGGGATGGTCCATGAAAAATCGTCGGCCATGGCGTCGACAAAAGCCGTTCCATTGCCTTTGTCCAGTTCGGCCATGACCTGGCGGATGTGTTGCCTGTTGGCGTCGGTGGTGTTCGTAGTGGATGCTGTGTTCATGAGGAAGCTCCTTGAATGCCCGTCACACCGGGTGTGGGGCCCGGCAATTTGCGAGGGCTTGAAGGAATTGGAAAACCTTGAGTGCACTCAAGGTCAAGCCCCGCCATGGCAGCGTTGTTGTTTTGCAGGGCAACCCTACAATGCCCCATGAACCAGAAACGACCCGCCGCCAGCGAATGGGTGACAAAGATGCTGGCCGTGCTCAAAACCGGCAACACCTCGGCGGCATTGGCCCAGATCAAGGCCACCACCAGCAGCAAGGATTTGCGGCAACTGCATGCCGCGCTCGAGAAAGCGCAGCTGCTCAAACAGCTCGCTGCTGTCGACACCGCGATTTCCGACCAGTTGCAGGCGCTGGCCTCGCCGCGGCTCAGCCGCTCGCCCTGAGAAGACTCCCCGCTAAGCCGGACGAATCTCGAACTGGGCATCCCCCATATAACGATTCGGCCCCAAAGCCGCCGTGACAGCCGCCAATTCTGCCGCCTGCCATTGGCTAAAAACCTCCAGCTCGTCGGCCGACAGCACATCTTCCGCAGGTGATTCGCCGTAGGTGGAAACCAGCCGCATGTAGGCGGTGTACACCGGCAGCACCAGGCTTTCATGGCCCAGCGCGGCCTCCAGCGCCGTCCTGAAACGCTGCTCGGCCGCCTGCAGCTCTCCCTCGGACGCGTCTTCATAGGCGTAGAGCCTGAGCCGGTAACTCACAGGATTCCCTTCATGGCTTCACGGGCGCAGGCATGTTCTGCGTCAATTCGATGCGGCGGCGCAGACGGTCGGCTTCGGCGGTGTTGCCGCCCTGCTCCACCCTGCGCAGTTCCACGCCCAGCCATGCCAGCAGCGGGCGCCGCCAGCCCTGGGCCGAGGCGGTGTCGATCGCCTGGCTGATCACGGCCGGGCTGGCCTTGCCGGTTTGCAGCAGCACGCCGGCCGCCACCAGCTTCGACAGCGGATCGGTGATGCCGGCCAGCGCGCCCGCATTGCCGGCCGCGGCGGCGCGTTGCGATTCAGGCAGCAAGGCAATCCCCTGCGGCGGCACCCGGCCCTTGAGGTAATCGGCATAGGCCCGTTGGGCTTCGGTGGCATCGGGGCGCAGTTTTTCAAAGCCGGTGCAGGGCTCGTCCAGCACCAGGCTGGCGACACGTGTCGCGCAATGCAGCAGTTCGGCCGTGGCCAGCAGGTCGGCGCGGCCCGAGCGCGTGAGCTGGCCGCGCGCGCGCTCCAGTTCGGCCATCTCGACGCGGCTGTTGCCTTCCATATAGGCGGCGACGGAGCGGTCCATGGAGCCTTTGGCCTCCAGCTGCCAGTCCGGCGCGCGCGGGCCGCTGGAACAGGCGGCCAGCAGCCCGGCGGCGAGCAACAATGCGGCAAGTTTTGTGGCAGTGGTGCTCATGGCAGTTTCATCTCCGCCTCGCTCGCATCCTTGGCAAAAGGCCATTTTCGGCTGATCTCGTTGATCAGGCCTTCCACCTTGCGCAGGCTGGCCTCCACATCGGCGCGCAGCGCGCCCAGGTCGTCTGTGGCGACCTTGGCGTTGCGGGTCACGGCCTGGGCGTCCTGCAGCAGTGCATCGACCTTCTTGAGGCTGGTGCGGGCCTCACCCAGCATGGCATTGAGCTGCACCACGGTTGCGCGGGTTTCCGGCATCAGGCCCTTGTCACCGAAGACCTGGGTGTCGGTCTTGGCGGCCAGGCCGTCCAGCTTGGTAAGCAGGGAATTCGTGCGATCCAGCGTGGCGGCGAACTTCTTCGCTTCGGCCTCGCTGCCCAGCAGCACCGTGAGCGCGCCGCCCGGGCCGTTGAGGCGCTCAGTCAGGGTTTTGACGTTGGCCAGGCTGGCGCCCACCGCGCCGCCTTCGCCGGTCAGGGTGTTGAGGTTTTCGATCAGCTCCTTGGCCGCGGCGACCACCTTGGGCACCTCGGCGGCGGCATCGCCCAGCAGCACGGTACGCTCCGCACCCTCGGGCAGCAGCGGGTCGTTCAGCAGCCCGGTATAGGCGCGCAAGCCTGTGCCGCCGACCAGCCCGCGCACCAGCGTGAACACGCTGCTGGTACGCAGCCAGTGCGCGTCCTTGGCGGCCACGTCGACCAGGATGCGGGCCTTGCCGTCGGCGGCCAGCTCGACGCGGTTGACCCGGCCGATCGGGAAACCCGAGAAGGTCAGGTCCATGCCGACCACCACGCCGTCAGAATCGTCGGCGATCAGCACCAGGCGCTGGGTCGATTCAAACGCGCCGCGCGCATACATCACATACAGCGCCGAGCCGCACACCAGCAGCAGCATGAAGAGCAGCAGCAACCGGGCCTTGAACTCCAGGCCGGCGATTTCCGCCGGCGAGGACTCCGTCCCGCGCGAGGGCTGCAGCGGGTCCGGCCGGCCGGGCGGCGGCGCCGAGGGGTTGGGGGTGTCGTGGGGTGAACTCATGGGATGTACTTTTTTTGTTGAGTCAATAGTAATTGCCGACCAGCGAAGCCACTTCGATCAGCAAAATCACGGCAAACATGCGCACCAGCCCGCGCATCTCGGCGCTGGTGCGCACGCTGGCTTCGGACATACCGTACAGCGCCGAAGCCATCGGAATCAGCGACACGGCCAGGCAGAAAAACAAGGTCTTGAGCACAAAGATCAGCGTGACCGCCGGGCTGAACACCTGGCCGAAGAGCCGCGTGTAAGACGCCAGGCCCGAAATCGTAAAACCGTAAGTCGCAATGTAGGCCACCACCAGCGCCACCACACAGCTGAGCGCCGCCAGTGTGATGCCCGAAAACATGCCCGCCACCACGCGCGGCAGCACCTCGCGCCGCACAGGCTCGATGCCCTTGCGCCGCATTTCGTCGAGCTCGCCGCTGGCCTGCATGGCTGTCAATTCCGCGCCGTCGGGGATCGTGCAGCGCAGCGCCACAAACAGCGCCGCCGTGAGCGGGATCAGTTCCAGCACCAGCACCCGAATCACCACCTGCAGGGCATACTGCGACAGCCCGTAGCTGAGCGCCGTCACCAGCACGATGCGTGTCAGCACCACGGTCACCAGGGCGCACAGCACGGTGAACCACAAAAGAATCGGCGCCGTGTTGATATAGATGTGGCGCGCCAGGATCGCGCGGCTTTGCGGGCTGTAACTTGAGGGCGACAGCGTCAGCACCAGGATCAGCGCCCCCAGGTGCACCAGCCGCCACCACTCGATCACCCACTGCTGCGCGGCACGGCCGGTTTGCGTGAGTCGATCCTGTCCGTGTGCCTTGGATGCCATCCGGGCATGATACCCGCGGGCCTTGCCGGTTCCATGTAGGATGGCAGGCGTTTTGCCCTCCCCTCACCCCTTCTTCAGATCCCCCTGATCGCAAATACACCATGGCCCTCGACACCTGGACCGCCTACTTCCTTGCCTCCATCCTGATTGCCTTGTCCCCGGGTTCGGGCGCGGTACTGGCCATGAGCCATGGCCTGAGTTTTGGCATGCGGCGCACGCGCGCGACGATTGCCGGTTTGCAGATCGGGCTGGTCGTCATCTTGCTGGTGGCGGGTGCGGGCGTGGGTTCGCTGCTGGTGGCCTCCGAGCTGGCTTTCAGCGTCGTCAAAATCCTGGGCGCGGCCTACCTGATCTACATCGGCTGGGCGCAGTGGCGTTCATCAAACGGCATTGCGCCGGATGGCGAGGCCGGCGTTGCCGATGGCAACGGCCTCTCGGCCAGGCGGCGCTTTTTCACCGGGCTGCTGACCAATGTGACCAACCCCAAGGGCATTCTGTTCATGGTGGCGGTGCTGCCGCAATTCATCAGCCCCAGCCGGCCGCTCTGGCCGCAGTTGCTGGTGATGGCCGTGACCACGGTGGCGGTAGACACCGTGGTGATGCACGGCTATGCCTTCGCGGCCAGCCGTTTGCAAACCTTTTTCAAGAATGCGCGCGCCATCAAGCTGCAGAACCGCATCTTCGGCGGCATGCTGATGGCGGTGGGCGCGGGCCTGTTCTTTGTGAAGCGCAGCCACGCGGCGGCGCACTAGCCTCTCAAGCTTTCACCACCTGGGCCGAGACGATGGCTRCCAGCGTGCGCAGCGCCTCATCGGCCTGGCTGGAAAACGGCGCGCCACAGCTGATGCGCAGAAAATTGTCGAAGCGGTTCGAGTTGGAAAACATGGAGCCCGGCGCGACGCGTATGCCCTGGCGTATGGCCGTGTCGAAGACGGCTTGCGCCGAGGTACCGGCCGGCAGTTCCACCCACAGCATCATGCTGCCCCTGGGCACCGACAAGCGGGTGCCAGGCGGGAAATGGGCCGCGATGGCTTCGGCCATCTGCTCGCGCTGCGCGTTGAGCATGCGGCGCAGCCTGGCCATGTGGCGGTCATAGGCGCTGGAGGCCATGAACTCGGCCACGGTGTACTGGGCCAGGGTTTCATTGGCGCGGCTTTGCGCGTACTTGATCATCTGGATGCGCGCCTGCCAGCGGCCGCCGGCGACCCAGCCCAGGCGCAGGCCGGGCGCCAGTGTCTTGCGCAGCGAGGCGCAGTAAATCACCGAGCCATCGTGGTCCCAGGCCTTGGCGGCCTTGAGCGGGACATCGTCGGGGCCCAGCGCGCCATAGGTGTCGTCTTCAATCAGCGCGATCTGCTGGCGCTCGCACAATCGCACCAGTTTTTCTTTTTCGGTGTCGGGCATGACGCTGCCCAGCGGGTTGTGGAAGTTAGGCATGACCACCACGGCGCGAATCCTGTCGTGGGTGCTCAGGGCCAGGTCCAGCGCCTCGACGGAAATGCCTTGCTGCGGGCTGGTGGGAATCTCCAGCGCGCGCAGGCCCAGGCTTTCGAGGATCTGCAGCAGGCCGTGGTAGGTGGGGGATTCCACCGCGACGGTGTCGCCGGGCTGCGCCACCGCGCGCAAGGCAATGTTGAGCGCCTCTATGCAGCCGTGGGTCACCAGGATGTCCTCGGGCGACAGTTGCATGCCGGCCTCCAGCGCGCGTTTGGCCAGCACCGCATTGAGCGGTGAATCGTGCAGGAAATCGGGCGCGCTTACCAGCAGGAAGGGATGCTTGCGCAAGGTCCGCGTGGCGGCGTTCTTGAGCGCCTCGGCGGGGTACATCTCGGGCGAGCCGTAAGTACCCGCCAGGTTGGCGACCAGCGGGTAGAAGTCGCATTTGGCGACAAAGTCGGAGACGCGGTCATGGATGCCGACGTACTGGGCCGGGTCCAGCTTGCGGCCGAACTCGGGCTCGCTGGGCGGCTGCAGGTCGGTGCGCCGCCGCTTGAGCACAAAGTAGCCGGACCGCGGCCGCGCCTCCAGCAGGCCTTCGTCTTCCAGCGTGTGGCAGGCCTCCACCGCGGTGGAGAGGCTGACCTGGTGCAGCCGCGTCAGCGCCCTGACCGAAGGCATGCGTTCGCCGGGCATCAGCACGCCGGACTGGATGGCCTGCCGATAGTGGCTGGAAAGCCGCAGGTAAAGAGGTTGTTGCGTCAGGGGTAACACGTCCATGGCTTGAATGATCCGTGAAGGGGCTGCGGCGACACAGCCACAGATGGGGCGAAATCAGACCATAACAGATAGAAAAAAGACCTTCTGTACCGATACAGAAAGGCCTTGTGTGCATCTGTCGGGAATTCGGCGCTTTCCTTAATCTTGCAGCCATGCCCTCCCCAGTTCACCAACCTTGCAATGGAGCCGCCATGGAACACTGCTTTGCTTCCCGCCGCCTTGAACTTGACGCAGGTGAATCCCTGTTCTTCCACAGCAAGGCCGGCAGCGCGCTGATCAGCACCTCGGGTACGCTGCTAGTGACGGGCGCGCCGCGCTGGCTGGGCGAACAGGTCGTTTGCCATGACGCGGTGCTGGAGGCGGGACAAGCACACACCGTCAACCAGGACGGCTGGATCACGGTGACCGCCCAGCACGGCGGCGCGGCCTGCATCGTGAGCCAGCCGGCCCGCGTTCCGTTGCGGGAGGCGCTGGCAGCGGCGAGMAAAAAATGGCTCAGCCGCCTTTCAGGAATCACACTGGCCGCGCGCGGCCGATACCGCAGCGCCAAACCGGTTTAAAGCCGGCACGGTAAATTCGACCTTCATTCCATCCCTCTTTTCACCCACGCCCATGACCACCTCCGCTTGGCTACTGTTCATCACCATTTCACTTGTGACCGCGCTCAGCCCCGGGCCGGGCATTTTGCTGGCGGTATCCAACGCCGTGGCCTGGGGGCCGCGCAAGACGCTGTGGAGCTCTTCCGGCAATGTGCTGGGCGTGTTTTCGGTGTCGGCCGCGGCCATGGCCGGCCTGGGCACTTTGCTGCACACCTCGGCCTGGCTGTTCGCGGTCCTGAAAACCGTGGGCGCGGTTTACCTGGTCTACCTCGGCTGGCGCCAGTGGACCAGCAAGACTTCGATGTTCGACGCGCCCTTGCCGGAACAATCGCTGCCGGGCAAAAGCAATGCCGCGCTGTTCCGCCAGGGCCTGCTGGTGGCGCTGACCAACCCGAAAAGCATCCTGTTTTTCACCGCACTGTTTCCCCAGTTCATCCATCCCGAAGCCCCGGTGCTGCCGCAGTTCCTGGCGCTGACCAGCGCGTTCGCCGCCTGCGTACTGGTCTCGCACATGGCTTACGTGCTGCTGGCGCGCCACACGCACCGCTGGTTCGGCACGCCACGCCGGGCCCGGGTGTTCAACCGCATCTGCGGCGGCGCCTTCGGCCTGCTGGGCTTAAGCCTGCTCCGGCTCAAAAGCCCCAGCTGATTCCCCTGGACTTCTGCCTTCCCCTCTATATATAAACACCCCAAGAAAGCCCCGCCATGGAAGATTCACGCGACAGCCGTTTTGCCGCCCAGGAAGCCGCCCTCGGCTACAGCTTTGAAGGCGAGATCAAGATAGGCGGCAACTATGTGTCCACCCTGAGGCACGGCGACACCGTCTACGTCAGCGGCCAGGTGCCGCGTGTGGGCAGCACGGTCGTGGTCACCGGCCGCGCCGGGGCGGACGTATCGCTGGCCCAGGCCCAGCTGGCGGCCAGGGTCTGCGCCATGCGCGCACTGGTGCTGCTGCGGCAAAGCCTGGGCAGCCTGGACCGCATCGGGCAAATCCTGCGCGTCACGGTCTACACCCAGTCCACGGCCGACTTCACCCAGCAAAGCGAAGTGGCCGATGCCGCGTCGGAACTGCTGTATACGGTGCTGGGCACGGCCGGCACGCATACGCGCACCTCGGTGGGCGTGGCGCAGTTGCCCAAGAACGCGGCGGTCGAGCTGGACCTGATTGCCGCTGTCATGCCCAACTAGGCGGATTTAATTCCCCGGCAGCAGGCGAATCAACTTGCCGTTGCTGTTGTCGGTCAGCACATAGAGCAGCCCGTCCGGGCCCTGGCGCACGTCGCGTATGCGCTCGCCGAGTTCGGTGAGCAGCTTGTTTTCGCGCACCACCTTGCCGGCGAAAGGCGCCGAGAGTTCGATGCGGTCCAGGTAGCCGAACTTGAGTGAACCGACAAACAGGTTGCCCTGCCAGGCCTTGCCGTAACGCTCGCTCGTCAGGAAGGCCATGCCGGAAGGCGCGATCGAAGGCACCCAGTAATGCAGGGGCTGCTGCATGCCGGCTTTTTCGGTCAGGCCTTCGCCAATTTTGCCGCCGCCGTAGTTCTCGCCGTAGGTGATGACGGGCCAGCCGTAGTTGGCGCCGGCCTTAGGAAGATTGATTTCGTCGCCGCCCTGCGGGCCGTGTTCGTGCATCCAGAAGCTGCCGTCGGGCGCCAGCGTGGCGCCCTGGGCATTGCGGTGGCCGTAGCTCCAGATTTCCGGCAGGGCCCCGGCCTTGCCCACGAAAGGATTGTCCTGGGGGACGGTGCCGTCCTTGTTGATGCGCACGATCTTGCCGTGGTGGTTGCCCAGCGCCTGGGCGTCTTCCTTGCGCGAAAAGCGCTCGCCCAGCGTCAGGAAAAGCTTGCCGTCCGCGGCGCCCCCGGCAGCCCGGCTTTCGACGATGCGGCAGCCGAAGTGCGAGCTGCTGGCCACCTTGGGCTTCTGGCTGAAAATGATCTTGAGGTTCTCGAGCCGGCTGTCGTCTGCGCTCAGGGTCGCCCGCGCCAGTGCGGTGCTGTTGCCGCGGCCTGCGGGCCCGGGTTCGGAAAAGCAGAAAAAGACCGTGCGGTTGCGGGCAAAGTCGCTGTCGGTGACCACGTCGAGCAGCCCGCCCTGCCCGCCGGCGGCGATCTCGGGCAGTCCGGCCACCGGCAGCCCCAGCTTGCCGTCAGCGGCGATGACCCGCAGCCGGCCCGGGCGCTCGGTCACCAGGAAACGGCCGCCCGGCAAAAAAGCCAGGCCCCAGGGGTTTTGCAGGCCGGCCGCCACGGTTTCAGGGCGCACACCTTGCGCCTGGGCGGGCAGGCTGGCCAGGAAAGTCGCTATCAAAACAAGAGCGAACTTTGCAGATACAGCTTTGGGAAAGGGCATATTTCATTCCTTAAATTTGTGCGGGAGCCGGCAGCCACAAGTCTGGGCACCAGACCCGCGAAAGGCGGTCCGCCAATGCGCCTTTTTCATATGCAAACATAGCACCTGAATCGTAAAAAGGGGTTTTCCCGTAGATAAACTCGTTACAAATCAAGGGTTTGTAAAGCTTATCCAGAAGCCACTTGAGGTTGACGTAGGACAGATCTGTCAAGTATCCTAGGCGCCATGCGAAAAATTGCCCCTGCCCTCATCATTGCCTCTGCCGCCCTGCTGGCGGCGGGCGTGCACGCGGCACCGGGCAGCTCTGGCGACGACATGGACAAGTTGCTGGCCGACAAGGGCTTGCTCACCAAGATTGACCACGTTCGCCAGAACGTCAGCAACAAGGCTTCCGAGCTGGTGGTCAACGCCATGGGTTTCCTGGGGGTTCCCTACAAGCGCGGCGGCAACACGGTGGAAACCGGCTTTGACTGCAGCGGCTTTGTGCGCGCCATTTACGAACAAAGCGTTGGCCTGCTGCTGCCGCGCCGCGCCGAACAACAGGCCGCGGCCACCCAGCGCATCGACAAGAACGACCTGCAGCCCGGCGACCTGGTGTTTTTCAACACCATGCGGCGCGCCTTCAGCCATGTCGGTATTTACGTCGGCGACGGCAAATTCATCCACTCCCCCAAGCCCGGCGCCGAAGTGCGCGTCGAAAGCATGGGCGTGAGCTACTGGCAGCGTCGCTTTGACGGCGCCCGCCGCGTCACCCCGCAAGGCAACACCGCGCCGGAAACCCAGCGCACGGCGGCACTGTCGGTGTCCCAGCCTGCGACGGCCGCAACCCCCGAAATCCAGGCCGTGCAAACCACCGCACCGCAGCTCGCAGCCAGCCTGCAGGCGCAGCAGGTGATGCAGCAGGAACAATACCGGCGCTGAGCGCCGCTCACAAAACCCTCCTGGCGTTGTTGCACCGCCTTGCCGGGCTGGAGCCCTGTCTGCGGCGGTGCGCCTAGCCAGGACCGCTTCGCTGGGCTTTGTGAACGGCGCTTCGCCTTTTTTTTCTTTCTCTTACTCCTTCTCGCGCTCGTTTTTCGGCGACATGTCGAGTTCCACGGCTTGGCCGTTGTCGATGGCCTCGCCGGCGCCGGACGGTGAACTCCGGACCGTGCGCACCTCGGTGTCCGCCACCAGGCTGGCAGCCTGGGCCAGCTGAAGCGCAGGCTGCTCGGCCGGGGTGCCTTCCACCAGATTGCTGCCGGAAGGGATCACGCGGTTGTTCTCGGTGTTGGACGACAGCTGCTGGTTGCCCTGGGGTTTGCCGTTGACGTTGACCAGGCCGCCGCCCGAATTGGTGACCTGCCCGAAATTGCCGCTGACGCTGCCGCTGCCCGCATTCATCGTGACCTGCGAGGACGAGCCGGAGAGCTGGGCCTCGCCCACGGCGGCCACCGTCACCACGGGCGCCACGACGTTGGCGACCACYGAGTCGCCGGCCAGTGAGGCGGAGCCCGTGGCCACCACCACCACGTTCACGTCGCCCTGCGGCGCCTGCACGACCACGTTGTTGCCGCTGATATTGCCGCTGACGTTGCCGGTGCTGCTACTGACCGTCACATTGCCCTGGCTGGTGGTGGTRCCGCTSAYGTCRCCCWGCGCCTGCACGACCACATTGTTGCCGCTGATGTTGCCGCTGATGTCGCCGGTGCTGCTGCTGACYKKCACATTGCCCTGGCTGGTGGTGGTGCCGCTCACGTCGCCGACGGCGGCCACCGCCACCTCGCTGGCGGTGACGTTGGCTGAGACATCGCCGCCGCTGGTGACCTGAACGGCGCCCTGGCTGATGGTGGAGCCGCTCACGTCGCCGCCGGCGTTCAAGGTGTTGGTGGCGCCTGCGTCTTGGCCGCGCAGGGTGTGGTTGCTCAGTGCGACATTGCCCAGTGCGTCGATGCCGTATCCCTTGACCCACAGTGTGCTGTCCAGGCTGAAGGCGTTGGAGACCACCTCGAACTGGCCCAGCGCATTGGCCTCGGTGCCGCCCGACAGCATGTGCACGTTGCCGCGGCTGGCGCCCGAACCGGCGACCAGGCTCAGCGCGCGGGCTGTGGCGCCGGCGTTCTGGATGTCGCCGTTGAGGGTGATGTCGGCGCCCAGGGTAGCCAGCGTCGTATCGCCCAGCAGGCTGACCGGTGCATTGAACACGATGCCGCCCGCGCCGTCGGCCGTCACCGTGCCGGCGATGCCGGAGCCGCCCGCGCCGGCATTGAGCGCCAGGCTGTGCACAGTGCTGTCGCTGAAGTAGAAGTTGTAGGGGTTGTTCACCACCACGTTCTCGCCGTAGGCTCCGGCACCCACGCGGATGTTGGCGCCGTTGCCCGCGTTGCCCATCGCCGTGCCTATGGACAGGGCCTGGGTGCCGCCGCCCAGCAGGCTGCCGATGCCGACGTGGAAATCCTGTGTGGCCTGCGCGCCGTTCCAGCCCTGCACATAGCTGGAGGCCGAGCTGCCCAGGTTGACGGCGTAGTCGTAGGCGTTTTGCTGCGAAGCCTGCAGCCAGGTGTACTGGTTGTTGTCGCCCGCCGCGCTGGCGTTGCGCACCGCGAAGTCGAAGCCGGCGATGCTGAGCGCACCGAAGTTGCGGCTGGCCGACTCGTCCTGCAGGTAGACCGGGTTGCGCTCGGTAAACGTGTTGTTGCCCGCCACCGTGATGTTGTTCATCTGCTGGTTGTAGAAGCGGTTGGCCTGGTAAAGCGCCAGGCCGCCCCAGGCGTTGTTGCGCGTGGTGGAATTGCTGACGGTCACATTGGCGCTGTCGGTCAGCTGGATGCCTGCCCCCTGCGTGCTGCCCGCGTCGTTGCCCACGGGCGCGCCGTTGGCCGTCACATGGTCGATAACGGCGCCATCCACGCCGTTCAGGTCCAGTTCGGCCCGGCCCGCGCCGCGGCTGGTGACGTTGCGGATGGAGAAGTTGTGCAGCCGGGCCGATGCCCCGCCCACGGGCGCCACCTTGATGCCATAGGCCGAGGCCACGTTGGCGCTGGGGCCGTAGAGCGTGAAGTCCCTGAGCGACACGTTGTCGGCCGTCACGTTGATGCCGTAGCCGCTGACGTTATGCGCGTCGATCACGGTCACGCCCTGGCCTGAACCGGCCAAGGTCACGCCGCGGTCGACCACCAGCGTGGAAGGCTGCAGAAAGGTGCCGCCGCCCACGTTGACCGTGCCGCCGGCGACCACGGCATTCACGCCGCGCTGGATGCTTCCGCTGGCCTGCGTGACGTAGACATTGCCGTCCGTCCAGGTCACCAGGCCGCGCCCGGTGGTGTCCAGCGCGTGGGTCACGCGGTCTTCAATGGCGAAGCCGTCGGCCGCGCCCACAAAGACGGCGCCGCGGGCGTCGACCGAGGTGTTGTCGACCACGATGTCTTGCCCGTTGTTCTTGAACTGCGTCCCGGTGATGGTGACGCTGGTTTGTCCGCCATTTCCGTTTCCGTTTCCGTTGTTGCCGTTTCCGTTTCCGTTTCCGTTTCCGTTTCCGTTTCCGTTGTTGTTGTTGTTGTTGTTGCCACGGCTCAGCGTTTCAAAGCGTATGCCGGCATGGCTGGAGTCTTCGATGCTGCCGCCCGAGATATTCACGCTTTGCAGGGTGGCCGGCGCGGCGGTATAGCTGCTGTCACCGGGGATACCGCGGGTCTTGATCACCACCGCCGCGGCCGTCGCGTCGCCCGAACTCGCGCCCGAGTTTTTGACCACTACATTGTCGAAATTGATCGAATTGAAAGCGTCGTACTTGAGGTTGATATCTATGCCCGCGCCGTAGCGCTGGTGCAGCGACGATGAAGGCGGTGCACCGTAATTGCCGGCGTTGCTGACAGTGACGTTCCTGAGCGTCAGGTCGTTCGCGGTTTCAAGGTAAAAGCCCTTGAAGCTCGGCCCGTCCACCGTGACGTTCTCGAACAGAGCGTTGCTGAAAGAGCCCGTAGCGACCGGGTGGCCACCCACCATCTGGTAGTTGTTGTAGGTCTGCACGCCGATCTGTCCGCCGGTGATGCTGCTGTTCAGCATGCGGAAGTTATCGGCCCGGGTCGTCGTGCCGTTGCGCATACCGGAGGTGTTGTTGTTGAAGGCGACTCGATTGACCGTCACGTTGCTGGAAGTTCCGTCTATGCGCAGGCCGTTGCCGTAGTTGGCGATCGACAGATCGGAGACCGTGACGTTGGAGGCGTTGTTGACGGTCACCCCGTCACCGACGCCCGCCGAGGCGGCCTGCAGCACCGTCTGCCCCGCGCCTGCGCCATCCAGCGTCAGCGCTTTGGTGATGCTGACGCCCCCGGTGTAGGTGCCGGCCGCGACGTTGACCGTGCCGCCCGTGACCACGGCGTCCACACCACCCTGGACGCTGCCCAGCGGCGTGAGCGCGCTGCCCTGCGCGCCGCCGGAACCCGTGGTGGCCACGTTCACGTGTGTGCGATTGGATGAGGTATAGCCCTGGTCCTGCACCGACCAGCCGCCGTTGGCGGCGCTCAGGGCGAGCAGTGCCTGCTGCCAGGCCAGGGTCGGGCTCGCGGTGATCGGGTTACTGCGGATGGTCGAGCCGTCCACGTAGCCGTTCAGATGCAGGTTCAGGCCCCACTCGTTGCCCACAGCGCCCTGGCTATTGCCGGCCATCGTGATGCCGCTGCCGTCGGTGTACTGCACCGAGATGGCGCTCTTGGTGTTTTCAATGCGGTTGCCGGTGACGCTGCCGGTGTTGCGCCCGTCGATCAGGATGCCGTTGCGCACGTCATGGATGTTGTTGTTGGCGATGGTGAAGCCGGTGACCCCGTTGGCCACCGCGATACCGCGGGTGATACCTGCCCAGGGGTAAGTGGTGTAAGGCCGGTCCACAGGCCCGGCGATCTCCAGGCCCGTGACCGTCACGTTGTTGGCGGTAATGCCTATGCCGTTCAGCTGGTTCGGGGTGTCGGGCACCACGATCTTCGCGCCCGGCAGGCCGGTCAGCGTGAGATTGGCCTTGTTGAGTGCCACCTGCTCGGCATAGCTGCCGGCATGCACGTCCACGGCTGCGCCCGCGCCGAGCGTGCCGGTCTTGGCGATGTTCACCGCATCCTGGATGCGTGCGCCCTGGTAGACGTCAACCCGGTTGGAATTGCCGCTGACGCTGGACGCCTGCAGCGCCGACTTGAGCACCACCGCATTGCCGTTCACGACAATCGCATTGCTGGCCTGCTGCACGCCCTCGAGGTTGATCACGCCCGACAGCAGGTTGGCCGCGTCGCCCACGCCCAGCCGCAAAGTCGCGCCGTCCAGGCTGGCGCTGGCCGTGTTGGACACGTTGATGCCGGTCGCCCCGCCGGCGATGGCGAACTCATACAGGCCGCCGTTGAGCGAGACCGTGGCGGCCGTGGCGCCGGCCAGCGCGATGGTGCCGCTGGTGGCGCTGATGCTGCCGTGGTTGGTGACCGAAGGCGCGACCAGCGCCACCAGCCCCGCGCCCTGCACGGTGATACCGCCCTGGTTCTCAATGCTGCCGGTGGCGCCCGTGATCTGAGCACCGCCGGTGCTCATGAAGTTGCTCACGTCAATGTTGCCCGTGGTCGCGATCAGCGAACCCACGTTCACCACGGCGGTTGGCCCGAACATGATGCCGTTGGGATTCATCAGCATCACCGTGCCGGTGGCCGACAGGCCGCCCAGGATTTGCGAAGCGTTGGTGTCGCCGGTGATGCGGTTCAGGATGGCCCACGAGGCATCAAGCTGCCTGAACTCCACCGTCTTGCCGAGATCGATGTTGAAGGTCCCCCAGTTCAACACGGCCCGACTGGTGGTCTGGGTGATGGTCATCTGGTTGCCGGACACCGAGCCCGAAGCGTCGCCGCGAAACACCGTGCCGTTTTGCGGCAAGCCCGCCACGCCCGCGATGTCGACGGTCCAGCCCGGCGGCGCGAACAGCAGCGCCGCCGCGGCGGGAAGGGTTTTCAGCGCAAAAGACGGCCGGCGGCGGGACGGAGGGCGCAGGCCTTGCGGATGGGACTTGACTTGCATGAAATCACCTCTTGAGAACAAAGACGGCAGAGAACAATCGGGACCGATTCAGCGAGCACACATCAAAACCGCGCCAGCAACGAACCCATCAGCCGCGGGTTCTTGCCGCCGGTCTGGTAGCTCGCGATGGACTTGGTCAACGGCCAGGCCGCCTCGATGGCGGCCACCACATTTTTTTCAAGAAAAAGGCGCAGCCCCAGGCCGGCGGAAGCCAGGCTCTGGCTGTCGGGCGTACCGGGCGTGACACTGCCGACCTTCCAGACCTTGCCGATGTCGTAGAAGCCGAACAGCTGCCAGGACCTGAGCCCCGGCATGCCGGTGGCGGCGCCGACAAAGCGCGGCTCGATGCGAAAGGCCAGCGCGCGTTCGCCCACCAGCTCCGCCGGCTCATAAGCCCGGCCGAAGCGCCGCCCGCCCAAGGCGTACTGCTCGGACGACAGCAGCGGCGTATTGGCCCACTGCCCGCCCGCGCCCACGGTGAACGAAAAATTCGGGCCCACAAACTGCGAGCGCTCGTAATCGAACGTGAGCTTGTTGAACACGCCCTTGGCGCCGACCCGGCTCTTGAGCAGGTCGGACTCCTGGGTGCCGCCCAGCCCCTGGCTGAAATCGACCTCCAGCGCGTTCTGCCCATCCAGGCGGTCCAGCAGGCGCCAGCTCAGGCCCAGGCGCAGCGCGCGTATGCGGTCCTCGATCACGCGGGTGCCCAGTATTTCGGTCTGGACATCGGAGTGGTCATACGCCGCGCGCGCTATCAGGCTTTCATTGCGGGTTCGCAGCAAGGGGTAAGCGGCGCCCAGCGACACAGTGTCCGCATTGCCGCGCACCTCGAAAGGCGTGAGGATGTCGCCGGGCTGCGTGCGTGCCTGGGACACGGCGGCCGAAAGCCGGAGGCCCTCGGTCGTGACGACCTGGCTATAGGACAGCTGCGCATACGCCATCTTGGAGTTGCCGCTGCCCACGCCGACAAAGCGCCACTGGTCGTTCACGCCCAGCAACTGGTTGCCCGCCACACTCAGCGTCAGCTGGCCGGGCCCGAGGTATTTGGAGCCGTAGTTGTCGATGGAGGCAAAGCCCTCCACGCGCTTCATGCTGGCGACCAGCGTGAGGTCGGCCGCGCCCGGCGCCTGCGAAGGTGCGAGCACGCTGCGCAGTTCGATGCCGGGGAAGTCATTGGCGATCAGCAGGTAGCGCTCCAGCACGCGGCCCTCTATGGGCCTGGAGGCCTGGATTTTTTCGCCGATGCGCCTCAGCTCTTCCTGCATAAAGGCGCTGACGCCGGGACCGGCCTGGATGTTCACGCGGTCTATGTAACCCTCGACGACACGCAAAGTCAGCGTGCCGTCCGCGAGCGATTGCGGCGGCACCACCACCAGCGAAAGAATGTAGCCCGCGTTGCGGTACATCGCGGTCAGCGAAGACGCGAGCTCGAGGATGTCTCCGCCCGTGATCTCACGCCCGGTGTAGCTGTCGGCCCGCGCCTGCAGCACATTGCCCGGCAGCGCTGTGGCGCTCTCGATGCGGATTTCCTTGAGCGTGACGCGCATGGATTTGAGTGAATCCGGCAAGGGCTCGGCGGACTCGCTCCTGACTTGCGTGGGCGGTGCCGCGGGTGCGGGCTCAGGCTGGAAATCAAAGCGTTCGCGAAGCCGGCCCGGGTCTATGGTCGAAGGGGCTTGTTGTGCCGAGGCGACGGCCGGAATGACCAGACACAGCGCAAAGACATGGGAAAGAACGTCGTGCAAGCCAACGCCATCAGTACGCTTCATTGTTCATCCTGCCTAAAGATCAAGATTTATGCGCCGCTGCAACATCACAGACGGCATCTACCGCATCCCAATTCCGTGAATTAATTCACAGTAACCAATTGTCAAACTTGATACAAGCCAGGAAAAGTGATTAATTCCGGCGAACTTCGTGTAATAGTTTTCCCCCATTTTTTTGGGCATTAATTCTTGTGGCTTACATTCACTTACTTTTGTCTCGCATTTTCTGCCTCCAATTACCTATATCTACTACCTTACGACTTATTTTTGTAGGCACCAGGGCCATGACATCACGGCCGGAAACTTCTAAAAAAATGCCGGCAGTTGTGTAAAGTTTTGGGCCAGGGCTCGCGCCCAATTGCCTGGACGGCATTCACCCTTGCTTGCATGCTTGTTGACCCGCAGGTAGAAAATCGGCGTTGCCTTGAGGGGAGCCCGCCATGTCCAACTCACTCATCATTCCCTGCCTGCGCTACCGCGACGCGGCCGCCGCCATCGACTGGCTGTGCAGCGCTTTCGGTTTTGAAAAACAGGCGGCCTATCCCAACCCCGACGGCTCCATCGCGCATGCCCAGCTCACGCTGGACGGCGGCATGGTCATGCTGGGCTCGGTGGGCAAGGTGCCCACCGAGTGGGGCAAGCTGATACGCCAGCCCGACGAACTCGGTGGCGTCGAGACACAAAGCGCCTACGTCTGCGTGCACGATGCAGACACCGTGTATGCGCGCGCCAAGGCGGCGGGCGCCGCCATCGTGATCGCCATCAAGGATGAGGACTACGGCGGCCGCGGCTTCAGCTGCCGCGACCCTGAGGGCCACCTCTGGAGCATAGGCAGCTACAACCCCTGGTGAGCGGCCGGCGCTTTCCGTGCTCCCGCCGCGCCGCGAATTTGCGCTATAAGCGGCGAAGGCAAAAGAAAAAAACGGGAAGCGCATTGAGAGTCCACATCTATACCGACATCGACACCCTGTTCGGCCGCGCCGCGCGCCTGTGGATGGACGTGCTGCTGCAGGCCGGGCACGAGGCCGAGTTCATCGACATGGGCAACAGCACCGAGGCGCCGCTGCCCGACGCCGGCCCCAGCGACATCAACCTGCTGATCGCCGGCATCTACGCCCTTCCGCGCTTTGCCAGGCAAGGCCTGCCGCGGCACGGCAAGCATGTGCTCTGGATGTTCGACCCGCTGACGCGAGACGCATCGGCCACGGTGCACAGTTACAAGGCCGGGCTGTTCGACGCCATCGCGCCCGGCCTGCATGCCGTGATGGCCATGGACGCCTCCATCGCGCGCTACCTCGCGCAGCATTTCCCGGCGCTCACAACCTTCCACCTGCCCTACCTGGTGGCGGACAAGCACGTGCGTGAGCCGCTCCCCGAAACGTCAAGAAGCCGGGACGTCGTCATGCTGGGCGGCGACACACCGCGGCGACGCGAGGCCGAGCGCCTGTTCCTCGCGAGCGGCACAAGCCTCCCGGTGCAGGCCGAGTTCATCTGGAGCGGCCTCTGGGGCGCGGCGCGCGATGCCTGCCGCGCCGGCGCACGCATCAACCTCAATGTGCACGCCGATTCCGAACTGCGCTACTTCGACCAGTTCCGCACCTTCGAGGCCTGGGCGGCCGGCACGGCCGTGGTGTCCGACAGCTTTGAAGGCTGGGAGGATTTCGGCATCAAGCCCGGCGTGCACATGGCCATGGCTGAACTGCAAGACCTGCCGCGGGCCTGCGCGGAGCTGCTGGCCGACGTGCCGCGGCGCGAGGCCATGGTGCGCGCCTCGCAGGCACTGCTGCGCGAACGTTTTTCGCCGGCGGCATSGCAGGGTCGCATGCTGGCGATGATGGAAAGCATCGCCTGAACATGGCGGAGATCTCCCGGCAGGAACTGATCGCGCTGCGGCTGGCCAGCCACCGTCTGGCGCCGGCCCTGTCTGCGAAGCCAGCCCCTTTCAAGCGGGTAGCGCAAGCCGTGCAATGGCTGGGCGCCGTGCAGGCACAGGAATACGCCCATGCGCGCTGGGCCGTCGGTTCACGCTTCGCGGCTGGGGCGGCCATCAGCGACGCGGCCGTCGAGCAAGCGCTGGCACAGCGCAAGGTGGTGCGCAGCTGGGTCTTGCGCGGCACACTGCACCTGGCGGCGGCGGCCGACCTGCGCTGGATGCTGGCCCTGGCCGCGCCGGCCTTGCTGACCCGCACCGCGGCGGCCTACCGCGAAGTGAATCTCGATGAAGCCGCCTTCCGCAAAATCCTTCCAGCCCTGCGCGAGTGCCTGGAGGGCGACCGGCAACTCACGCGCGTAGAACTTTTTGCCGCACTCGCGCGGCGCCGCATCGACACCGAAGGTCATCGCGGCGGACGCATCCTCTACCGCGCGGCACAGACCGGGCTGATCTGCCTGGGCGATCCGCAGGGCAGGCAGGCACGCTACACGCTGCTCGATGAATGGCTGCCGCCGGAGCCTGAACTGCCTCGCGAGGACGGCCTCCGGAAACTGGCGCAGCGCTACTTCGCCAGCCACGGCCCCGCCACGCCGGCCGACTTCACAGGCTGGTCGGGGCTGGCGGCCGGAGAAGCCAGGGCGGCGCTGGAGATGGCCGCGCCCGGTCTCACGCATGCACTGTTTGAGGGCAGCACCGTGTGGTGGTCCAAGCGCGCGTCAGGACCTGCGCAGCCGGCCGGGAAGCCGGCGCTGCACTTGCTGGCGGGCTTTGACGAATACGTGCTGGGCTACACGGACCGCAAGGCCATCATCGACCCCGCGCATGCCGGCAAGCTCATGACAAGCAACGGCCTGTTCCGCCCGGCGTTGCTGCTCGATGGCCGTGTCGCCGGCACGTGGCAAGCAGAGGCGAAAAAAGGCGCGCTCAATATCAGCACCACACCCTTCGCGCCGCTGCCGCGCGGCAGCGCCAGCGCGCTGCGGCTCGCGGCCCAGCGCTATGCCGACTTCATCGGCTTGCCACTGGCGGAAATTCGCTGAGGCAAAAGGTCGGCCATCACAAGGGTTTACCCGGTCGAACTTTATGGTTCGCGCCAGGTCAGCACATTACTCAGGTATAGAAGTCCCAGGTGCATTCGACATGCACCGGCGCTACTATCGCCCAGTCTTAGTCGGCCCATCCTTCCTTCAAATATTGAGGAGCGCATCCATGGCAAAGCTGAACGTCAACGGTACCGTGCGTGAGTTTGAAGTGGAGGACGACACACCGCTGCTGTGGGTCCTCCGCGAGCAGCTCGGGCTCACCGGCACAAAATACGGCTGCGGTATCGCAGCCTGCGGTGCCTGCACCGTGCACATCGACGGCGTGCCTACACGAAGCTGCGTGCGGCCCGTCTCCACGGTGAGCGCCACCGAAAAAATCGTGACCATCGAAGGCCTGTCGCCCGACGGCTCGCACCCGGTGCAGAAGGCCTGGGTGGCGCTGGACGTTCCGCAGTGCGGCTACTGCCAGTGCGGCATGGTGATGACGGCCGCGGCGCTGCTCAAGGCCAAGCCGAACCCGACGGATGCCGACATCAACGAGGCGATGACCAACATCTGCCGCTGCGGCACCTACAACCGCATCCGTGCCGCCATCAAGGTCGTTGCCGCGGGCGGCAGCACCAAAAGCGCGGCACTCGCCATCCAGCACACCGACGGGAGCACAACATGAGCGCCACCACCCTGCCCTCCTCATCCGCTTCCGCATCGCCCCGCCTGTCGCGCCGCCGCTTCCTGGCCTCGGGCGCATCGGCTGGTCTTGTCGTCGGGTTCCACATTCCGTTCGCCGGCACGGCCGCGGCGCAAGGCGCCGACTCGCCGGAGATCAACGCCTGGGTCGTGGTGCGCCCCGACGACACGGTCATCATCCGCATCGCCCGCTCTGAAATGGGCCAGGGCAGCCTGACCGGCCTGGCACAGCTCGTGGCCGAAGAGCTGGAATGCAACTGGGCGAAAGTCACCACCGAATACCCGACACCGGGGCAGAACCTCGCGCGCAACCGCGCCTGGGGCAATTTCTCCACCGGCGGCAGCCGCGGCATCCGCGAGTCGCACGACTACGTGCGCAAGGGCGGCGCCACCGCCCGCATGATGCTGGTGCAGGCAGCGGCTGACGAATGGAAGGTACCTGTGGCTGAATGCACGGCGGCCAGCAGCGTGATCACCCATACGCCATCGGGCCGAAAGACCACCTACGGAAAGGTGGCGCTTGCGGCGGCCAAGGTGGCGCCGCCCGCCGAGCCCAAGCTCAAGGATCCGAAAGACTGGAAGCTCGTGGGCAAGCGCCTGGCGCGCCTGGACACCACGGACAAGGTCACGGGCAAGCAGGTCTACGGCGCCGACCTCAAGCTGCCCGGCATGCTCAATGCGGCCATCAAGGACTGCCCGGTGTTCGGCGGCAAGGTCAAGAGCTTCAACGCCGCCGCCATCGAAAAGCGCCCGGGCGTGAAGAAGGTGCTGGCCGTCGGGGACAGCGCGGTGGCCGTCGTCGCCGACACCTGGTGGCGCGCCAAGACCGCGCTGGACGCGCTGCCCATCGAATGGGACAACGGCCCCAATGCCGCCAACTCCAGCGCCAGTGTGGCGCAGATGCTCAAGGCCGGGCTGGACGCGAACGACGCCGTCGTCGGCAACCAGAACGGCGACGCCAAGGCCGCGCTGGCGTCGGCCGCCAGGCGCATCGAGGCGGTGTACTCCTACCCGCACCAGAACCACGCGACCATGGAGCCCATGAACGCGACGGCGCGCTGGACGCCCGAGCGCTGCGAGGTCTGGACGCCCACCCAGAACGGCGAGGCGGCGCTGGCCGCCGCCTCCGAAGCGGCGGGACTGCCGGTCGGCAAATGCGAGGTCTACAAGATCCACCTGGGCGGCGGCTTCGGGCGGCGCGGCGCGGTGCACGACTGGGTGCGCCAGGCCGTCGACATCGCCAAACAGATGCCGGGCGTGCCGGTCAAGCTGCTGTGGTCGCGCGAGGAAGACATGCTGCACGGCCGCTACCACCCGGTCACGCAGTGCAAGCTGCAGGCCGGGCTGGACGCGCAGGGCAATGTCACGGCCCTGCACATGCGCATCTCGGGCCAGTCCATCCTGGCCGGCGTGTTTCCGCAAAACATCCGCAACGGGCTGGACCCGGTGCAGTTCCAGGGCCTGAATGCGCCGGGGCCTGAAGCCTCCATAGGCTACAGCTTCCCCAACCTGCTGATAGACCATGCGATGCGCAACCCCAGCGTGCCGCCCGGCTTCTGGCGCGGTGTGAACCTGAACCAGAACACCATCTACCTCGAGTCCTTCATCGACGAGATCGCGTTTGCCACCAAGCAGGACCCACTGGCCCTGCGGCGCAAACTCATGGGCAGCCATCCCAAGCACCTGGCCGTCCTCAACGCCGTGGCCGAGCGCGTCAAGTGGAACGTGCCGCCGCCCGACGTGGGCGGCCAGAAGGTCTTCCGCGGCCTGGCCCAGACCATGGGCTTCGGCAGCTATGTGGCGGCCTGCGCCGAGGTGTCGGTGAGCCCGGACGGTGTGCTCAAGGTGCACCGCATCGTGGCGGCCACCGACCCGGGCTATGCCGTCAACCCGCAGCAGATCGAGGCGCAAGTCGAAGGCTCTTTCGCCTATGGTCTGTCGGCCGCCCTGTTCGGCGAATGCACACAGAAAGACGGGCGCATGGAGCAGGACAACTTCAGCACCTACCCCGTCGTGCAGATGCAGCACATGCCGGCGGTAGAGACCCTCATCGTGGCCTCGGGCGGCTTCTGGGGCGGCGTCGGTGAACCGACGATCGCGGTCGCTGCGCCCGCCGTCCTGAATGCCGTGTTCGCCGCGACGGGCAAACGCATACGCGACCTGCCGCTGAAGAACCACGACCTCAAGAAGGCATGAACTGGCAAGGGGCCGTCGCCGGCGGGATGATGATGATGGCGCCCTGGACCAGCTTCGCGCAACAAGCGGTGGCGACGGTGCCGCCGCTGCAGGTCGTCGGTGACGCCATCCCGCAGGCGCTGACGGCCACGCCCGGCGACCCGGCGCGCGGCCGCGCCATCGTCGCCAACCGCCAGCTGGGCCTGTGCCTGCTGTGCCATACCGGGCCGATTCCCGAAGAGCGCTTCCAGGGCAACCTGGCGCCCGATCTGGCCGGCGCGGGCGCGCGCTGGAACGAAGGCCAGCTGCGCCTGCGCATCGCCGACGCGCAGCGCCTGAACCCGGCCAGCCTCATGCCCGCCTATTACCGCAGCGAGGGCCTGGTGCGCGTGGGTGCGGCCTGGCAAGGCAAGCCCATCCTGGATGCCCAGCAGATCGAGGACGTGGTGGCCTACTTGCGTACGTTACGCAACTAAGAGGAAAAGATGACGCTGCCCCCACACAAACCCGCCCTGCCCCGCCGGCGCCATGTCCTGGCAAGCGCCGCCGGTGTGCTTGCTAGCGTGGTGCTGCGGCCGGCCTCCGCCGCCGCGGGCGACCTGGCGGTGGCCGTGGCGGCCTATACAAAAAATGAGCCCGTCCGCGCGGGCAAGGTCAAGCTCGACGTGGCCGAGCTGGTGGACAACGGCAATGTGGTGCCCATCACCGTCACGACAGACAGCCCCATGACGGCCGCCGAGCACGTAAAAAGCATTGCCCTCTTCAACGAGAAAAATCCGCAGCGCGACGTCGCCCGCTTCACGCTGGGGCCGCGCGCCGGCAAGGCCTCCGTGACCACGCGCATACGGCTGGCAACTTCGCAGCAACTGGTGGCGGTGGCGCAGATGAGCGACGGCAGCTACTGGTCGCACACGGTGAATGTGATCGTCACGCTCGCCGCCTGTATTGAAGGTGAACCCTGATGGCCCGCACCCTGATCAATGCGCCCACCAGCGCCAGGCGCGGYGAGATCATCGAGATACGCGCCACCATAGGCCACCCCATGGAAACCGGCTTTCGCGCCGGCGAGGATGGCAAGGTCTTGCCGCGCAACATCATCCAGGCCTTCAGTTGCCGCTACAACGGCGAGCTGGTCTTCAGCGCTGAGCTGTTTTCAGCCGTCTCGGCCAACCCCTACATCGCCTTCCACACCGTGGCGACCGACAGCGGCACGCTGGTGCTCAACTGGGAAGGCGACAACGGGTTCACGCAGACGGAAAGCATCAGCCTGACCGTCTCATGAGGCATATCTTGCAAGGCCTGTTACCAGGCCTCCTGGTAGGCCTGCTGGTGAGCCACGCAGGCGCGCAGACCGCGCCGGGCAAGGACACACGCCGCTCAGGCTTTAAGGACATGGGTGCCTCCACACAAGCCATGCAAAAAGACGACGCGCTCAATCCCGGCATGCTGTGGGTCCAGGACGGCGAGGCGCTGTGGAAACAGCCGGCGGGCGCTAGCGGCAAGGCCTGCATCAGCTGCCATGCAGCGGCCCAGAGCAGCATGCGCGGCGTGGCGGCGCGTTATCCGGCGTTTGACACCCCGCTGGGCCGCCCCATCACCCTGAGCCAGCGCATCAACCAGTGCCGCCAGCAGCACCAGCAGGCCGCACCGCTGCGCGCCGAAAGCCCCGAACTGCTGAGCCTGGAAAGCTATGTCGCGTTGCAGTCGCGCGGCTTGCCGCTGGCGCCGCCCAACGACGCCAGGCTGGAGCCCTTCCGCCAGCGCGGGCAGCAGCTGTTCGCGCAGCGCATAGGCCAGCTGAACCTGTCCTGCGCGCAATGCCACGACGGCCTGGCCGGCGGGCGCCTGGCCGGCAGCGTAATCCCCGAGGCCCACCCCACGGGCTACCCGGTGTACCGGCTTGAATGGCAGGCACTGGGCTCGCTGCAGCGCCGCCTGCGCGGCTGCATGAGCGGCGTGCGCGCCCAGCCCTTTGCCTATGGCGCGCAGGAACTGGTGGAGCTGGAGCTGTACCTGAATGCTCGCGCCAAGGGCATGGCGATGGAGTCGCCTGGCGTGCGGCCCTGACTTGAGCGCTACTCTGCGGGCGCTATCAATTACATCGCTTATTGACCAGGCCCATCAAGGGGCTGCTGCACTTTTCTACCTTACCACCAGACCCGCGCTGTTGGGGTCAGTGCCGGCTTGCCACGGCATGCGGCGGCCTCGCGCCGACGCTGACTAGGTAAACGCGTGGGCGTTTGCGGCGCCTCTCCCCCGCGAGGCTTATGCCGTCGCGCCACCGCAGGCTGGGAGAGGGAAGCGCCTTCTGGTTCCCGGCGCCAGGGCGCAGTGAAAACCCATCCACAAAGCGCGTATGCATGAAAAGTCGAATTGGCACACAAGTTGCAGATCGCCAGACGTCCTCAGCCGTTTCCCGCTTTCAACCCTGTTGATGGTTGCCAATGCAGCCACATGATTTTTCCGGCAACGACAGCCGCAGGAGCCCCCTGATTGAACAGCACCAAGGCCTTTTCCAGCGACACGGCAAGCGCTGCCGAAGTGGTCAATGAGTTCCTTCGGCTCATCATGCTTCCTGACCCGGTGGCCGCCAGCCGGTTCACGGCACCCGGCATGAAGATTCTTTTCACCGGCGGCCGGGCCATGAGCGCCCCCACCGAGTGCACCAAATTCAATGCATCGCGCTACAAATGGGTGAAAAAAAGGATTGAGCGCACCGAAACGGTTGCCGCCGGCTCCAACGGCGCCGCGCCCGATGAAGCAGTGGTCTACAGCCTGGGAACCCTGTACGGAGAATGGCCTGACGGGACGTCTTTTGAAGGCAACCGCTATGTGGACCGCTATGTCGTCAAAAGCGGGCTGATCACACACATGGATGTGTGGAACGACAGCGCCGAGTGGTTGCTGGTGCGCGCCGGCCTGGCCGTGCTTTGATCAGCTGATGGCGGCAAACTACAGCGGCGCTCTGCCAACGCACAATCGCTTTGATTACCAGGCGATCAATCGGCGCAAACCTTATCGCTGGCCCAACGGCGCCGGTCTGGCTGTTTACCTGGGTTTCAACATCGAGCACTTTGCCTTCGGCGAGGGTATGGGCGCCACCATCGGCCCGGCCAGCCCGCAACCGGATGTCCTGAACTACAGCTGGCGCGAGTACGGAAACCGCGTTGGCAGCTGGCGCTGCCTCGAGCTGTTTGACAGCTTGGGCCTGCCTGCGGCGGCCCTGATCAACACCGCACTGTATGACCACTGCCCGGAGCTGGTGGCCGCCTGCGTGGCGCGCGGCGACGAACTGGTCGGCCATGGCCACAGCAACGCTGAACGCCAGGCGGCAATGACTGAAGCGAACGAAGGTAGCCTGCTGGTGCAGTGCCGCACGCGCATGCAACTGGAAAGCGGCCAAGCACCGGCCGGGTGGCTTTCACCGTGGATTTCGGAAAGCCTGCAAACGCCTGACCTGCTCGCCGAAAGCGGCTACGGCTACACCCTGAACTGGTGTCACGACGACCAGCCGCTGCCGATGCGCACTCGCAGCGGGCAGGCTTTATGGGCCGTGCCCTACCCGCAAGAACTCAATGACATCCCGATGATCATTGCACGGCAGATGGACGGGAAAGACTTTGCGCAGATGATCATCGACCAGCTTGACGAGATGCTGGAGCAATCGCAGGCCAGCAGTTCAGCACCGCTGGTGATGGGCATTGCACTGCACCCTTACATCGTCGGCCAGCCTTACCGCCTGCGCCACTTGCGGCGTGCGCTTCAGCATGTTGCCGCCGCACGTGACCGGGGCCAGGTCTGGATGGCCACGCCGGGCGATATTTTCCGGCACGCCGTACAGATGGCCGCGTGAGCGGCCCCTGCAAGAGGCGCCCGCGTGCGTGCCAGAGTAACTTGAGACCGCCGGCTTACTTGCGCGCCGGCGGCAAGTCGGTGCAGCTGCCGTGCGCCACTTCCGCCGCCATGCCCATGCTTTCGCCCAGTGTGGGGTGCGGGTGGATCGTCTTGCCGATGTCGACGGCGTCGGCGCCCATCTCGATGGCAAGCGCGATCTCGCCGATCATGTCGCCGGCGTGCGTGCCGACGATGCCGCCGCCCAGGATCTTGCCGTGGCCGTGGGCTTCAGGGCTGTCGTCAAACAACAGCTTGGTGAAACCTTCGTCGCGGCCGTTGGCGATGGCGCGTCCGGAAGCCGTCCAGGGGAAGAGTCCCTTCTTGACCTTGATGCCCTGCGCCTTGGCCTGGTCCTCGGTGAGGCCGACCCAGGCGATTTCAGGGTCGGTATAGGCCACACTGGGGATCACGCGTGCGTTGAAGGCGGCGCTGGCAAGTTCCTTGTTGCCCTGCAGTTCGCCGGCGATGACTTCAGCCGCCACGTGCGCTTCGTGCACGGCCTTGTGCGCGAGCATGGGCTGGCCGACGATGTCGCCGATGGCGAAGATGTGGGGCACGTTGGTGCGCATCTGGATGTCGACGGGGATGAAGCCGCGATCACTCACACTGATGCCGGCCTTGTCGGCGGCGATCTTCTTGCCGTTGGGCGTGCGGCCCACGGCCTGCAGCACCAGGTCGTAGGTCTGCGGCGCCGGTGCGCCATCGCCTTCGAAGCTGACTTCAATCCCGGCCTTGGTCGCCTTGGCGCCCACGGTTTTGGTCTTGAGCATGATGTTGTCGAAACGCGGTGCGTTCATCTTCTGCCAGACCTTGACGAGGTCGCGGTCGGCGCCCTGCATCAGGCCGTCCATCATCTCGACCACGTCGAGGCGCGCGCCCAGGGTGGAGTACACGGTGCCCATTTCCAGGCCTATGATGCCGCCGCCCAGGATCAGCATGCGCTTGGGGACTTCCTTGAGGTCTAACGCGCCGGTGGAATCGACCACGCGAGGATCATCCGGCATGAAAGGCAGGCGTACCGCTTGCGAACCGGCGGCAATGATGCAGTTCTTGAACGCGATGGTTTGTTTCTTGCCCGACTTTTCCTGCGCGTTACCGGTGGTCTCCTCAACCTCCAGGTGATGGGCGCCGACAAACTGGCCCAGGCCGCGCACAACGGTGACCTTGCGCATCTTGGCCATCGCGGTCAGCCCGCCGGTGAGCTTGCCGACGACTTTTTCCTTGTGCGTGCGCAGTTTGTTGATGTCGAGCTTGGGCTCGCCGAAACTCACGCCCAGGCTGTCGAAATGCTTGACCTCATCCATCACGGCGGCCACGTGCAGCAGCGCCTTGGAGGGAATGCAACCCACGTTGAGGCAGACGCCACCCAGCGTGGCATAGCGCTCGACCAGCACGACCTTCAGACCCAGGTCGGCGGCGCGGAAGGCGGCCGAATAACCGCCGGGGCCGGCGCCCAGCACCAGCACGTCGCAGTCGAGGTCGGCGGAGCCGCTGAAGCTGGCGGCCGCTGGAGCGGGCGCGGCGGGCGCGCTGGCAGCCGGTGCGGGAGCCGCAGCCTGCTTTTTCTCCGGCGCGGGCGCAGCAGCAGCCGCAGCGGCGCCGGAAGCTTCGAGCGTCAGCACCACGGAACCTTGCTTGACCTTGTCGCCGAGCTTGACCTTGACTTCCTTGACCACGCCGGCGGCGGAGGACGGGATTTCCATGGACGCCTTGTCGCTTTCCACGGTGATCAGGCTTTGCTCGGCCTTGATGGTGTCGCCGGGCTTGACCAGCACTTCAATCACGGACACTTCGTCAAAATCGCCAATGTCCGGCACCTTGATGTCTAGCAGGCTGGATGCGCTCATTTGGAGGCTTTCAATTTAAGGGTGAATATGTCGACGGGGCCTGCCGAGTTCTTGTCGAACTCGCAGCCCGCGTTGAGGCCGGCCATGGCGACTTCGCGTGCGGTCTTGGCCTTGTCCCAGGCGGCGTGCATGGCGCCCAGCGCAAAGCTGCGGCCCGAGCCTATGCCCCAGAATTCCTTGAACTCGAAGACTTCGCGGTAGCTGTAGAGGCCGTAGATGCCGCTGGCGTTGGCAATGACGACGGTGAACTGGCTGGATTCATAGGGGTCGTTGTCGTCTTCCTTGGTCTGCAGGAAGAACGTCTCCTTGAGCAGCGGGTGCAGCTTGACGAAGGTGTCGAACACCTCGTCACGAGAACCCAGCTTGAGCTGGTCTTTGGGCAGGGCCGCCATGGCCTTGCGCAGCACCGGAAAATGCGCCACCGTGCCGGCCATGCCGACGTAGCTCAGGCCGGCGGGCGTGTCGACCTTGAAGATCTTGCTGTTGGCCTCGAAACGCTGGCCCAGGCTGGTGTCGCCGAAGGTGACCAGCGTGTCGGCGGCGATGGCGACCTGCCCCGCCTTTTTGACGACTACAAGTGTTGTCATGCTTCCGCCCCTGTTTACAGCAGGACGCGGCGGAAGTCRSCCAGGATCTGGCCCAGGTASRCGTTGAAGCGYGCRGCGGCKGCGCCGTCGATCACGCGGTGGTCCCAGSTCAGCGACARSGGCAGCATCAGGCGCGGSWSRAAGGCCTTGCCGTCCCAGACCGGCTCGGTCGAGCTCTTGCAGACGCCCAGGATGGCGACTTCAGGCGCGTTGATGATGGGCGTGAAGTAGCGCCCGCCAATGCCGCCCAGCGACGAGATCGTGAAGCAGGCGCCGGACATGTCGGCCGGGCTCAGCTTGCCGTCGCGTGCCTTCTTGGCGAGCTCGCCCATCTCCTGCGAGATCTGCACGATGCCCTTCTGGTCGGCATTCTTGATGACCGGGACGACCAGGCCGTTGGGGGTGTCGGCGGCGAAGGCGACGTTGTAGTACTGCTTGAGCACCAGCTGGTCGCCGTCGAGCGAGGCGTTGAATTCGGGAAATTTCTTGAGCGCGGCGACCGAGGCCTTGATCAGGAAGGCCAGCATGGTGATCTTGATGCCGGCTTTCTCGTTTTCCTTATTCATGAGCACGCGGAAGGCTTCGAGTTCGGTGATGTCGGCATCGTCGTGGTTGCAGACGTGCGGGATCATCACCCAGTTGCGGTGCAGGTTGGCGCCGCTGATCTTCTTGATGCGCGACATGTCCTTGCGCTCGACCGGGCCGAACTTGGTGAAGTCGACCTTGGGCCATGGCAACAGGTCCAGCCCCGCCCCGCCGCCCGAAGACGCAGGCGCCTTGGCGGCCTGCGCCTGGGTGCGGACGCTGCCGTCCATCACCGACTTGGTGAAGGCCTGCACGTCGTCCTGCGTGATGCGGCCCTTGGGGCCTGAGCCCTTGACTTCGGCCAGCGGCACGCCGAGTTCGCGCGCGAACTTGCGCACCGAGGGGGATGCGTGCGGCAGGCTGCCCTGCGGGGCCGTGGTGGGATCGTGGGCGGGCTGGCTGGCGGCGGATACGGCGGCAGGCGCAGGCGCGGACGCCGTGGCGGGCGCCGAAGCGGCTGCAGGTGCGGCGGCGGGTGCTGCGCTGGCGGCAACAGAGCCTTCCAGCACGGCCAGCAGGTCGCCGATGTTGACGACGTCGCCCATCTTGACCTTGAGCTCTTTGAGCACGCCGGCGGCGGACGACGGGATTTCCATCGAGGCCTTGTCGGATTCGACGGTGATCAGCGACTGCTCGGCCTTGATGGTGTCGCCGGGCTTGACCAGGATCTCAATGACGGACACGTCCTTAAAGTCGCCGATGTCGGGCACGCGGACTTCGACCGGGCCGGAGGCGGAAGGTGCGGCGGCAGGTGCGGGTGCCGGGGCGCTGGCCGCCGGAGCCGCAGGCGCAGCGGCGGGTTTTGCCGCCGCTGCTGGTGCTGGTGCAGCGGCTTCGGCCCCCGCGACTTCCAGCGTCAGCACGACCGAGCCCTGCTTGACCTTGTCGTCGAGCTTGACCCGCAGTTCCTTGACCACGCCGGCGTGGCTCGAAGGGATTTCCATGGAGGCCTTGTCGGACTCCACGGTGATCAGCGACTGCTCTGCCTTGACGGTGTCGCCGGGCTTGACCAGCAATTCGATCACCGTCACTTCGTCGAAATCCCCGATATCAGGAACTTGAATGTCTACCACTGCCATATCTTGTCTCCGTTTGCTTCAGGCGTTCAGGCGTCTACGTCAGGGTTTTAACTCAAGCGTAAAGCGGATTGATTTTGTCGACATTGATGCCGTACTTCTTGATGGCTTCGCTCACCTTGGCGACGGGCACCGTGCCCTCTTCGCTGAGCGCCTTCAGGGCCGCCACGACGATGTAGTGGCGGTTGATCTCGAAGTGCTCGCGCAGCTTGCTGCGGAAGTCGCTGCGGCCGAAACCGTCGGTGCCCAGCACCTTGAAGGTGCGGCCCTTGGGGATGAAGGAGCGGATCTGCTCGGCGTAGGCCTTCATGTAGTCGGTCGAGGCGATGACGGGGCCGGTGTGCTTTTCAAGCTGCTCGGCCACAAACGGCACCTTGGCTTTTTCGGCCGGGTGCAGCAGGCTCCAGCGTTCGGCGGTCTGGCCGTCGCGGGCCAGTTCGTTGAAGCTCGGGCAGCTCCAGACGTTGGCGGCGACGCCCCATTCTTTTTCGAGCAGCTCCTGCGCGGCGATGGACTCGCGCAGGATGGTGCCGGAACCCAGCAGCTGCACGCGCGGCGTGAGCTTGGCGCCTTCCTTGCACAGGTACATGCCTTTGATGATCTGCTCTTCGGTGCCGGGCTTGAGGCCGGGCATGGCGTAGTTCTCATTGAGCAGCGTGAGGTAGWAGTAGACGTTGTCCTGYTTCTCSACCATGCGCTTSARGCCGTGGTGSAGGATGACGCCSACTTCGTGCGCGAAGGTCGGGTCRTAGCTGATGCAGTTGGGGATGGTGCCGGCCAGGATATGGCTGTGGCCGTCTTCGTGCTGCAGGCCTTCGCCGTTGAGCGTGGTGCGGCCCGAGGTGCCGCCCAGCAGGAAGCCGCGCGCCTGCATGTCGCCGGCCGCCCAGGCCAGGTCGCCGATGCGCTGGAAGCCGAACATCGAGTAGTACACGTAGAACGGCACCATGATGCGGTTGTTGGTGCTGTACGAAGTGGCGGCCGCGATCCAGCTGCTCATGCCGCCGGCTTCGTTGATGCCTTCCTGCAGGATCTGGCCCTGTTTGTCTTCCTTGTAGTACATCACCTGGTCTTTGTCGACCGGCGTGTATTTCTGGCCGTCAGGGTTGTAGATGCCGATCTGGCGGAACAGGCCTTCCATGCCGAAGGTGCGGGCTTCGTCGACCAGGATGGGCACCACGCGCGGGCCCAGGGCCTGGTCGCGCAGCAGCTGCGTGAGGAAGCGCACATAGGCCTGGGTGGTCGAGATTTCGCGGCCTTCGGCCGTGGGCTCGATCACCGACTTGAAGGTCTCCAGCGCGGGCACGGTGAACTGCTCGTCGGCCTTGACGCGGCGGTGCGGCAGGTAGCCGCCGAGGGCCTTGCGGCGCTCGTGCAGGTAGCGCATCTCGGGCGTGTCTTCGGCCGGCTTGTAGAAGGGGATGTCGGCCAGCTGGCTGTCGGGAATCGGGATGTTGAAGCGGTCGCGGAAGGCCTTGATGTCTTCGTCGGCCAGTTTTTTGGTCTGGTGGACGTTGTTCTTGCCTTCGCCGATCTTGCCCATGCCGAAGCCCTTGACGGTCTTGATCAGCAGGACGGTGGGCTGGCCCTTGTGGTTGACGGCCTTGTGGAAGGCCGCATAGACCTTTTGCGAATCGTGGCCGCCGCGGCGCAGGTTGAAGATGTCCTCGTCGCTCATCTTGGCGACCATCTCGAGCGTGCGCGGGTCCTGGCCGAAGAAATGCTTGCGCACGTAGGCACCGTCATTGGCCTTCATGGCCTGGTAGTCGCCGTCCAGCGTGTCCATCATGACCTTCTTGAGCGCGCCATCCTTGTCGCGGGCCAGCAATGGGTCCCAGTTGCTGCCCCAGAGCAGCTTGATGACGTTCCAGCCGGCGCCGCGGAACTCGCCTTCGAGTTCCTGGATGATCTTGCCGTTGCCGCGCACCGGGCCGTCCAGGCGTTGCAGGTTGCAGTTGATGACGAAGACCAGGTTGTCGAGCTTTTCGCGCGCGGCCAGGCCGATGGCGCCCATGGATTCGACTTCGTCCATCTCGCCGTCGCCGAGGAAGGCCCAGACCTTGCGGTTTTCGGTGTTGGCGATGCCGCGGGCATGCAGGTACTTGAGGAAACGCGCCTGGTAGATCGCCATCAGCGGGCCCAGGCCCATGGAGACGGTGGGGAATTGCCAGAACTCGGGCATCAGCTTGGGATGCGGGTAGCTGGACAGGCCCTTGCCGTCGACTTCCTGGCGGAAGTTGAGCAATTGCTCTTCGGTCAGGCGGCCTTCGAGGTAGGCGCGGGCATAGACGCCGGGCGACACGTGGCCCTGAATGTAGAGGCAGTCGCCGCCGTGCTCTTTACCCGGTTCAGCGCTCTCGGCGTGCCAGAAGTGGTTGAAGCCGGCGCCGAACAGGCTGGCCAGCGAGGCGAAGGAGCCGATGTGGCCGCCCAGGTCGCCGCCGTCGGCGGGATGCAGGCGGTTGGCCTTGACCACCATGGCCATGGCGTTCCAGCGCATGTAGGCGCGCAGGCGTTCCTCGATCTCGAGGTTGCCGGGCGAACGCTCTTCCTGGTCGGTCTCAATGGTGTTGACGTAGCCGGTGTTGGCCGAGAAAGGCATGTCTATGCTCTTCTGGCGGGCATGCTCCAGCAGTTGCTCGAGCAGGAAATGGGCGCGCTCCGGACCTTCGCTTTCGATCACGGCGGACAGGGCGTCCATCCATTCGCGGGTTTCCTGGCTGTCTTTGTCCAGCGCGTCGTTGGCGGCGGCGCGCAAGTTGTCGCCGGCTTGGGTGGGATTGGCAGCCATTTTTTGTCTCCTGAGTAGCCTGGTAGAGCTTTGTTAACCTGCGATACGGCCTCTTGTTGAGCCGTACACAGAGCCTGTTCCAACTTGGGTCTAAGCGTGTTGTAAACGCAAATTAGATTCAAGTCTCTAGTTTCCCACAATATTCGCACAATTTCAAATAGTGCTTACTCATTTCACATTAAGAAATTTAAAAGTAAGCATACGTCGCATTGAGGGTGATTCGCTTCACCTTAAACGATCAGGGTCAACCCAGCTACGCCGAGGGCATCTCCCTTAAACTGCACCCTTCCTCTTATGACCCAGCAAGCCCCCGCCCCCGCCGACATCGCGGCCAATCCCGCTCCCCTGGCCCTGTGGCGCCACTGGTGGCGCCGGCAGTCGCCGTCGCGCCAGGACCGTTTCATCACGCTGGGCCCGCTGCTGGCCGTCGTGCTTTTCCTGGCGGCCGTGATCGCCGCTTTCGGCTACCTGCGCATCGAGGAAATCGACCGTGAGCAGCAAGCCGTCAAGCGAGACGTGGAATATGCCCAGCAGCGCCTGCGCCTGCGCCTGCTGGAGCGGCAGGAGCAGCTCATGCGCATAGGCCGCGACGTCTCGAACAAGGAAATCGACACCGAGGAGTTCATCACCCAGGCCGAATCGCTGGTCAACCAGTACCCCGAGCTGATGGCGGTGACCTGGGTGGACAGCAAACGGCGCATCAAGGTCGCCTACGTATCGCCCAGTGCCAACGCCAGCCAGCTGCGCGGCGCGGGCGAACAGCTCAAGGTAGGCGAGACCGACGGCACTTATGACCTCGCCAGGGACCTGCGCCAGCCGGTGTATTCACGACCGCTGGCAGCCAAGGAAGCCAGCGGCTACAACGCGCCCACCCTGCAGCTGCAAGTGCCGCTGGACGACCAGGGAAAATTCGCCGGCGTCATCATGGGCGAGTACTCCATCGACGGCCTGCTGCGTTTTGGCGTGCCGACCGAAGTCACGGCCAAATATGCGGTGACCCTGATCGACGACAAGAACCAGGTGCTGGCGGGTAACCTGCCGCCACCGCGCAATCCCGCGGCCCGGCTGCTGCCCTGGTCAGACGGCGCGGCCGAATACGAGATACCGGTCTCACCGGTGGGCAACGGCCTGCTGATACGCGCCGAGGGCTACCGCACCTCGCTGGGTGTGGTGGGCAGCGGCTTCTTCTGGCTGGTCAGCGCCCTGAGCGCGCTCACGGTGTGGATGCTGCTGGGCACCTGGCGCCACACGCGCCGCCGCGTGCAGGCCCAGCAGGCGTTGATCTCAGAGACCAACTTCCGCCGCGCCATGGAAAACTCCATGCTGACCGGCATGCGCGCGCTGGACCTGCAGGGCCGCATCACCTACGTCAACCCGGCTTTCTGCCAGATGACGGGCCTGACCGAGGGCGACCTGGTGGGCCGCACGCCGCCGTTTCCGCACTGGCCGGAAGGCGAGATCGACACCCTGATGCAGCGGCTGGACGACGAGCTGCACGGCCGCACGCCGCCGGGCGGCTTCGAGGTTCGCGTCAAGCGCAAGAACGGCCAGATTTTCGACGCCCGCATGTATGTGTCGCCGCTGATAGACCCGCGCGGACAGCAGACCGGCTGGATGACCTCAATGACGGACATCACCGAGCCCAAGCGCATCCGCGAGGAACTGACCGCCTCCTATGAGCGCTTCACCACGGTACTGGAGGGGCTGGACGCGGCCGTCTCCGTGGCGCCGCTGGGCAGCGAGGAACTGCTGTTCGCCAACAAGCTGTACCGCTCCTGGTTCGGCGGCGAGGTGTCGGGCCACCTGAACCTGATTGCGCAGGCCGGGGTGCCCAGTGCCGTGCCCACCGACGACACATTGGACGCGGTCGACGGCCTGGCCGGCTTTCCGACCGATACGCTGACGGCGGCGCAAACGGAAAACGCCGAAATCTTTGTGCCCGAGCTCAGCAAATGGCTGGAAGTGCGTTCACGTTACCTGACCTGGGTGGACGGCCGCCTGGCGCAGATGGTGATCGCCACCGACATCACGCCGCGGCGCCATGCCGAGGAACAGGCCGCCCAGCAAAACGAACGGGCCCAGACCGCCAGCCGCCTGATCACCATGGGCGAGATGGCCTCCAGCGTGGCGCACGAACTGAACCAGCCGCTCACGGCCATCAACAACTACTGCAACGGCATGGTGTCGCGCATCAAGGGCAAGCAGATCAGCAACGAAGACCTGCTGATCGCGCTGGACAAGACCGCCAAGCAGGCGCACCGCGCCGGGCAGATCATCCAGCGCATACGCTCCTTCGTCAAACGCAGCGAGCCCAACCGCACGGCGGCCGACGTGGCCACCATGGTCAGCAACGCCATGGAGCTGGCCGACATCGAACTGCGCCGCCACCACGTGCGCCTGAGCCACTACATCGCGGCCCGCCTGCCCGAAATCATGGTGGACCCCATCCTGATCGAGCAGGTGCTGATCAACCTGATGAAAAACGCGGCCGAATCCATAGAGCAGGCACACCTGCCGACGGCGCGCCGCAGCGTCGAGCTGCGGGTGGTGCCCAAGCAGATTGAAGACCAGGCCGTGGTGGAGTTTTCGGTGCTCGACACCGGGCGCGGCCTGTCGCCCGAGGTCATGGGCCGGCTCTATGAAGCCTTCTACTCCACCAAGGCCGAAGGCATGGGCATAGGCCTGAAGCTGTGCCGCAGCATTGTCGAGTCCCACCAGGGAAGAATGGAGGCCGAGAACCTCTACAATGGGGACGAAGTGGTGGGGTGCCGGTTTACCTTCTGGATCCCTGTGACACCCCTGCTCTTGCCGACGGCGCCAGCCGGCGACAACACGGCAGCCAGGAACGCAGGCGTTCACTGAAAACCCTTCAAGAACCGTCTCTTGAGAAGTTCACGAAAGAAAGTTTGGCATGAGCTTGATTCCCAAAAAAGGTACCGTCTACGTCGTTGATGATGACGAGGGCGTGCGCGACTCGCTGCAGTGGCTGCTCGAAGGCAAGGACTACCGCGTCCGCTGCTACGACTCCGCCGAAACTTTCCTCTCCCGCTACGACCCGCGCGAAGTGGCCTGCCTGATCGTCGACATCCGCATGGGCGGCATGACGGGCCTGGAGCTGCAAGACCGCCTGGTCGAGCGCAAGTCGCCGCTGCCCATCGTGTTCATCACCGGCCACGGCGACGTGCCCATGGCGGTCAACACCATGAAAAAAGGCGCGATGGACTTCATCCAGAAGCCTTTCCAGGAAGAAGCCCTGGTCAACCTGGTCGAGCGCATGCTGGAGCAGGCCAAGGAGGCCTTCAGCGAATTCCAGCAGTCCGCCAGCCGCGACGCCCTGCTGGCCAAGCTCACCTCGCGCGAAGCCCAGGTGCTCGAGCGCATCGTGGCGGGACGCCTCAACAAGCAGATCGCCGACGACCTGGGCATCAGCATCAAGACGGTGGAGGCGCACCGCGCCAACATCATGGAAAAGCTCAACGCCAACACCGTGGCCGACCTGCTCAAAATCGCCCTGGGGTCCAACGCGCCCAAGGCCTGATTCCCTCTTTCGCTATCCCTTGATAGCTTTAACGCCCGTATTGATTGGACCAACGGGCGTTTTTACTTTGAGAAGCCGATTCAAATGACCGCCCAGCTGATTGACGGAAACGCCCTCTCCAAACAATTGCGCGCTGACGTCGCCCGGCGGGCCGCCGCCCTGCGCGCACGCGGCGTCACGCCCGGCCTGGCCGTGGTGCTGGTGGGCGAAAACCCGGCCAGCCAGGTCTATGTGCGCAACAAGGTCAAAGCCTGCGAAGACAACGGCCTGCATTCTGTGCTCGAAAAATACCCCGACACCCTCAGCGAAGCCGACCTGCTGGCGCGCGTGGACGCGCTCAATAATGACCCGTCCATCCACGGCATCCTGGTGCAGCTGCCGCTGCCGGCCCACATCGACGCACAGAAGGTCATCGAGGCCATCTCGCCGGCCAAGGACGTGGACGGTTTTCACGTCGCCAGCGCCGGCGCGCTCATGGTSGGCCAGCCGGGCTTCTGGCCCTGCACGCCYTACGGCTGCATGAAGATGCTGGAAAGCATCCACTACGACCTCAAGGGCAAGCAYGCGGTGGTGATWGGCCGCWGCAACATCGTSGGCAAGCCCATGGCACTGATGCTGCTGCAAAAAAATGCCACCGTCACGATTTGCCACAGCGCGACCAAAGACCTCAAGGCCATGACGCTGCAGGCCGACGTGATCGTGGCCGCCGTCGGCAAACGCAATGTGCTGACGGCCGACATGGTCAAGCCGGGCGCGGTCGTGATCGACGTGGGCATGAACCGCAACGACGAAGGCAAGCTCTGCGGCGACGTGGATTTTGAGGGCGTGAAGGAAGTCGCGGGCTACATCACGCCGGTGCCCGGCGGTGTCGGCCCCATGACCATCACCATGCTGCTGGTCAATACGCTCGAAGCCGCGGAACGCTGCTGAAGCGTTTTTCAGCCCGCCGCGGGCGGCTGATCAGCTTGTGCTGTGGGCACCAGGCGCCACAGCGCCAAGCCGGCGCACAGCCATTGCACGACATACAAGGCCGTGCCCAGCCCGTGCCAGAGCTTGAGGTTGCCGCCTTCGGCACGCGCGCTGACGATGCGCGGCGCAATGCCAAACTCCACCAGCAAGGCCAGCAGCAAGCCCGCCACCACGAATTTCATCGCGGCCTGCGCTTGCCGCGCGAGGATTGCGTCGTCCTTTTTATTGAGCACCACCAGCAGCAGCATGGCGCAGCCCGCGCTGAGCCAGGTCTGTGCGGTGAAAAGCTTGGCCGCCATGGCACCGGCCACAGCGGGCGCGCCCAGGTTGGCGAACAGCATGGGGACGACGACAAATCCCAAACCGGTCAGGCTGCCCCACCAGAGGGCGGCCACCATCACATTGAAGCGCTGCTTCATCAAATTCAATTTAGATGTACATCACCGCGATGATTTCATAGCGCTTGATGCCGCCCGGCGCCTGGACTTCGGCGGTATCGCCCTCGTCCTTGCCGATCAGGGCGCGCGCGATCGGCGAGCTGATGTTGACCCGGCCCTGCTTGATGTCGGCCTCGTCTTCGCCGACGATCTGGTAGGTCACCTTGTCGCCAGTGTCTTCGTCTTCCAGTTCGATGGTCGAGCCGAACACCACCTTGCCGCCGGCGTCCAGTTCGGACGGGTCGATGATCTGCGCGGCGGAAAGTTTGCCCTCGATTTCCTGGATGCGGCCTTCGATGAAACCCTGGCGGTCCTTGGCGGCGTCGTATTCGGCGTTTTCGCTCAGATCGCCCTGGGCGCGCGCTTCAGAAATCGAATTGATGACCCAGGGGCGGTCAACGGTCTTGAGCTGGTGCAGCTCGGCCTTGAGGCTTTCCGCGCCGCGCTTGGTGATGGGAATGGTGGCCATGTTTTTTGCTCCTGCAAAAGCGAAACCGCCACCAGTCACCTGGCGGCGGCGCTTGAATCCAAAATTTCAACGAAACAAGTTTAATGCAAATCGAGCCTGGCTCAAGCTGGGAATAGCCCTGGAAAAGCCCGGGAAAAACCCGGGCTACCCAGGCCGTCAGGCCAGCTGCGCGTGCAGCTCCTGCACGGAATACACCGGGAGGTTGTCCAGGTATTTCATGCCCTCCACSGCSGCTTCRGCRCCGGCRATGGTGGTGTAGGTCGTCACGCGGGCCAGCAGSGCCGAGGTGCGGATCTGGCGCGAATCGGYRATCGCGTTGCGSCGCTCYTCSACGGTGTTGATGACCAAGGCGATTTCGTTGTTCTTGATCATGTCCACCACGTGCGGCCGGCCTTCGGTGACCTTGTTGACCACGGTGCAGGCAATGCCCGCCGCCTGGATGGCCGCCGCCGTTCCCTTGGTCGCGACCAGCTCGAACTTCTGCGCGGCCAGCGCGCGCGCCACTTCCACGGCGCGCGGCTTGTCGTTGTTCTTGACGGTCAGGAAAACCTTGCCGGAGGTTGGCAGCTTGGTGCCCGCGCCCAGTTGGGACTTCACGAAGGCTTCGCCGAAGGTCTTGCCCACGCCCATGACTTCGCCGGTCGACTTCATCTCGGGGCCGAGAATCGTGTCCACGCCGGGGAACTTGACAAAGGGGAACACCGCTTCCTTGACGCTGAAGTAAGGCGGCGTGACTTCGTCCTTGATGCCTTGCGAAGCCAGCGACTGGCCGACCATGCAGCGCGCCGCCACCTTGGCCAGCTGGATGCCGGTGGCCTTGCTGACGAAGGGCACGGTGCGCGAGGCACGCGGGTTGACTTCCAGCACGTAGATCACGTCCTTGCCGTCAATGTTCTGGATCGCGAACTGCACGTTCATGAGGCCCACCACAGTGAGCGCCTCGGCCATGGCCGCGGTCTGGCGCTTGATCTCGGTGACGGTTTCGGCGCTCAGCGAATACGGCGGCAGCGAGCAGGCCGAGTCGCCGCTGTGCACGCCGGCCTGTTCGATGTGCTCCATCACGCCGCCGATGAAAGTGCGGCCTTCAGGGTCGCGCAGGCAGTCGACGTCGCATTCGATGGCGTCGTTCAGGAAGCGGTCCAATAGCACCGGCGAGTCATGGCTGACCTTGACGGCTTCGCGCATGTAGCGTTCGAGGTCGCGCTGTTCGTGCACGATTTCCATGGCGCGGCCGCCCAGCACATAGCTGGGGCGCACGACCAGGGGGTAGCCCAGCCCGGCGGCTTTTTCGAGTGCTTCGGGCTCGGTGCGAGCCGTGGCGTTGGGCGGCTGGCGCAGCTTGAGTTCGTGCAGCAGCTTCTGGAAGCGCTCACGGTCTTCCGCCGCGTCGATCATGTCGGGCGAGGTGCCGATGATGGGCACGCCGTTGGCTTCCAGGTCCAGTGCCAGCTTCAAAGGTGTCTGGCCGCCGTACTGGACGATCACGCCCAGCGGCTTTTCCTTGTCGACGATCTCGAGCACGTCTTCGAGCGTCAGCGGCTCGAAATACAGGCGGTCGCTGGTGTCGTAGTCGGTGGAGACGGTCTCGGGGTTGCAGTTGACCATGATGGTCTCGTAGCCGTCTTCGCGCATGGCCAGCGCCGCGTGCACGCAGCAGTAGTCAAACTCGATGCCCTGTCCGATGCGGTTGGGCCCGCCGCCCAGCACCATGATTTTTTTCTTGTCGGTGGGCGCGGCTTCGCATTCGCTGCCTTCGGCCTCGTAGGTCGAATACATGTAGGCGGTGTTGGTCGCGAACTCGGCGGCGCAGGTGTCCACGCGCTTGTAGACCGGGCGCACGCCCAGCGCGCGGCGCTTCTCGCGGATCGCCGTGTCGGTGGTCTTGAGCTGCTTGGCCAGGCGGCGGTCGGAGAAGCCTTTTTGCTTGAGCGCGCGCAGCGTGACGGCGTCGATCTTGTCGAGCGAGGTGGTTTCGAGTTCAAGCTCGATCTTGACGATCTGCTCGATCTGCACGAGGAACCAGGGATCGATCTTGGTCAGCGCGAAAACTTCGTCGACGCTCATGCCCTGGGCGAAGGCATCGCCTACGTACCAGATGCGGTCAGGGCCGGGCGCGCCGAGTTCTTTCTCGAGCACTTCGCGGTCCTGGGTCTTTTCGTTCATGCCGTCCACGCCGACTTCCAGGCCGCGCAGGGCTTTCTGGAAAGACTCCTGGAAGGTCCGGCCCATGGCCATGACCTCGCCCACGGATTTCATCTGCGTGGTCAGGCGSSAGTCGGCGGCCGGGAATTTTTCGAAYGCAAAACGYGGGATCTTGGTGACSACGTAGTCGATGCTGGGCTCGAAMSWCGCGGGGGTGGCGCCGCCCGTGATTTCGTTGCGCAACTCATCGAGCGTGTAGCCCACGGCCAACTTGGCGGCGACCTTGGCGATCGGGAAGCCCGTGGCCTTGGAAGCCAGCGCCGAGGAACGCGACACGCGCGGGTTCATCTCGATCACGACCATGCGGCCATCGACCGGATTGATGGAGAACTGCACGTTGGAGCCGCCGGTGTCCACGCCGATCTCGCGCAGCACGGCCAGGGAGGCGTTGCGCAGGATCTGGTATTCCTTGTCGGTCAGCGTCTGGGCCGGCGCCACGGTGATGGAGTCGCCGGTGTGCACGCCCATGGGATCCAGGTTTTCGATGGAGCAGACGATGATGCAGTTGTCGGCTGTGTCGCGCACGACTTCCATCTCGTACTCTTTCCAGCCGAGCAGCGATTCCTCGATCAGCAGCTCGTTGGTGGGCGAGGCTTCGAGGCCGCGCTTGCAGATGACTTCAAACTCTTCGGAGTTGTAGGCGATGCCGCCGCCGGTGCCTCCCAGTGTGAAGCTGGGGCGGATCACGGTGGGGAAGCCGACGGTCTTCTGGACGGCCCAGGCCTCATCCATGCTGTGCGCGATGCCGGAACGGGCCGAGCCCAGCCCGATCTTGGTCATCGCGTCCTTGAACTTCAGGCGGTCTTCGGCCTTGTCGATGGCCTCGGGCTTGGCGCCAATCAACTCAACCTTGTATTTGTCGAGCACGCCGTTGTGCCAGAGGTCCAGCGCGCAGTTGAGCGCGGTCTGGCCGCCCATGGTCGGCAGGATGGCGTCGGGGCGCTCCTTGGCGATGATTTTTTCGACCGTCTGCCAGGTGATGGGCTCGATGTAAGTGACGTCGGCGGTGGCCGGGTCGGTCATGATCGTGGCAGGGTTGCTGTTGATCAGGATGACCTTGTAGCCTTCTTCACGCAAGGCCTTGCAGGCCTGCACGCCGGAGTAGTCGAACTCGCAGGCCTGRCCGATGATGATGGGGCCGGCGCCGATGATGAGGACGCTCTTGATGTCTGTGCGCTTAGGCATTTTTCTTCTCCCCAGCCTGTTCCATCAGCGCGGTGAAACGGTCAAACAAGTATGAAATATCGTGCGGGCCGGGCGAGGCTTCCGGGTGGCCCTGGAAGCAGAAGGCCGGCTTGTCGGTGCGGGCCAGGCCTTGCAGCGTGCCGTCGAACAGGCTGATGTGCGTGGGCCTGAGGTTGGCGGGCAGGCTTTTCTCATCGACCGCGAAACCATGGTTCTGGCTGGTGATGCTGACGCGGCCGTTGTCCAGGTCTTTGACCGGGTGGTTTGCGCCGTGGTGGCCGAACTTCATCTTGAAGGTCTTCGCGCCGCTGGCCAGCGCCATGATCTGGTGGCCCAGGCAGATGCCGAAGGTCGGGATGCCGGTTTCGATCAGTTCGCGCACCGCGGTGATTGCGTAGTCGCAAGGCTCCGGGTCGCCAGGGCCGTTGGCCAGGAAGATGCCGTCGGGTTTGAGCTTGAGCACGTCGGCCGCGGGCGTTTGCGCCGGCACCACTGTGATGCGCGCGCCGCGCTCGGCCATCATGCGCAGGATGTTTTTCTTCACGCCGAAGTCGAAGGCCACGACATGAAATTTCGGCGTGATCTGCACGCCGTAGCCCGCGCCGAGCTTCCACTCGGTCTGCGTCCATTCGTAGGTCTGCTTGACCGAGACGACTTTGGCCAGGTCCAGGCCGGCCATGCTGGGGGCGCCGCGCGCCGCCGCGACGGCTTTCTCGATCGCCGGCTGGCTCACCGCCTCGCCCGCGGGCAAGGCCAGGATGCAGCCGTTTTGCGCGCCCTTGGTGCGCAGGTGGCGGGTCAGCTGGCGGGTGTCTATGCCGGCGATGGCGACGGTGTTTTCCTTGACCAGGTACTCGGACAAGGTCATGGTCATGCGGAAGTTCGAGGCCAGCAGCGGCAGGTCCTTGATGATCAGGCCGGCGGCATGGACTTTTTCAGCTTCGACGTCTTCGGCATTGATGCCGTAGTTGCCGATATGCGGGTACGTGAGGGTGACGATCTGCTGGCAGTAGCTGGGATCCGTGAGGATTTCCTGGTAGCCGGTCATCGCGGTGTTGAACACCACTTCGCCGACCGTGGAGCCCGCGGCCCCAATCGAATTGCCGATAAAGACCGTGCCGTCTGCGAGCGCCAGGATGGCGTGAGGGGTGTTTCCCTGTAGAGACAAAAGCACTGGGTTCTCCGGGTTGGTTACGGTTCGCCCAAGCGTGCACAAGAAACGTCTCGGTCAAGACTCTTGCAGGCTGCTTTTGTGAGGGTGGTGGCTTTGTATGCGCTCGGGCGAAGCTGTGTTTTGAAAAGCCCTTGATTATAGCCTGAACACTGGCCCCCACGGTCGCTCACTGCGTGTAGCTCCCTGCCCCCCGAGGGGGCCGCCCGCCTGCGGCCCGGCAAAGCCGGTTCCGCGGCTCATGCTGATGAAGGCCCCCACAGTCGCTCACTGCGTGTAGCTCCTTGCCCCCCGAGGGGGCCGCTGCGCCTGCGGCCTGGCAAAGCCAGTTCCGCGGCCCCGGCTGGAATTAAGAGCTCTTCACCAACGAGCTGGCATAGAGGCAAATCGCGGCGGCGGCGGCGACGTTGAGCGACTCCTCGCCGCCGGGCTGGTCTATGCGGACTTTGAGGGCTGCCCTGGCCATCAGGTCGTCGCCTACGCCCTGCCCTTCGTGACCCATGGCCCAGGCGCAGGGCATGGGCAGCTTTTGCTGGTGCAAAAAGTCGCCGTGGTGCGAGCTGGTGACGACGATGGGAACCGTCAACGCGGCCAGCGCCTCGGACTCCAGGCCTTCCACCAGTTGCAGGGCAAAGTGGGCGCCCATGCCGGCGCGCAAGACCTTGGGCGACCAGAGCGCCGCCGTGCCTTTGAGGGCGATGACCTGGCCGAAACCAAAGGCCGCGGCGCTGCGCAGGATGGAGCCGACGTTGCCGGCGTCCTGCACCCTGTCCAGGATCACCGAGGCCGCAGCAGGCTGCAGGCCGGTGGCGGCCGGCAAATCGAGCACAAAGCCCATGCGCGCGGGCGACTCCAGGCCGCTGATCTCGGGCAGCAAGGCGTCGGGGATGACGATGCTTTTGGGCGCAGCACGCGTCCATTCCGCGGGGGCGACCGGCCAATAGGATTCCGAAAAAACAGCCAGGGCAGGTTTGAGCCCCCGCGCCAGCGCCGCGCGGCACAGGTGATCGCCTTCCAGCCAGACGCGGCCCTGCTTGCGGTAGGCCGTGCTGTCCTGGGACAGCCTGCGCAAATCCTTGATCAGCGGGTTGTCGCGCGAGGTGACGTGGGTGACTTCGGCGGCAGGCCCGGAAGAGGAAGAAGAACCCTGGCTCACCGAAGGACCTCGGCCACCGGCGCGAAGGACCTGCGGTGCTGCGGGCAGGCGCCGTGCTCGCGCAGCGCGGCCAGGTGCTCGGCCGTGCCGTAGCCTTTGTGGTCGGCAAAGCCGTATTGGGGATATTCCAGGTGGAACTCGGCGCACCATCGGTCGCGGTGCACCTTGGCCAGGATGGAGGCCGCCGAGATGGCGGGCACCAGTGCGTCGCCGCCCACAATGGCTTCCGAAAGGATCACCAGCGTGGGCAGGCGGTTGCCGTCGACCAGCACCTTGTTGGGCTTGAGACGCAGGCCCTCCACCGCGCGCTTCATGGCCAGCATGGTGGCCTGCAGGATGTTGAGGCTGTCAATCTCTTCGACACTGGCCTGCGCAATCGAGCAGCACAGGGCCTTGGCACGGATTTCGTCGTAGAGCTTTTCGCGGCGCAGGGCCGTGAGCTTCTTGGAGTCGGCCAGTCCTTGGATCGGGTTCAATTCGTCAAGGATGACGGCGGCGGCCACCACCGGGCCCATCAAGGGGCCGCGCCCTGCCTCGTCAACGCCGGCCACCAGCCCGGGAATGTCCCAGGACAGCGCGGTTTGCTCAGCTTTCAAGAATTTGCTGGATCGCATCGGTCGCTAATGTTGAAGTATCCCGCCGCAGTTCGGTATGCAGCGCGGCGAATCGTTGTTCCACAGCCGCTATTTTGTCAGGTGCCGAGGATTTTGCCTCCACCCATTGCAGGACCGCCCCGGCCAGCGCCTCGGGCGTGGCCTGGTCCTGCAGCAGCTCGGGCACGACAAAGTCGCGGCACAGGATGTTGGGCAGGCCCACCCAGGGCTGCAGCTTTTTGCGCCGCATGATCTGCCAGGACAGCCAGTTCATGTTGTAGGCGATCACCATGGGCCGCTTGTACAGCGCGGCTTCCAGGGTGGCGGTACCGCTGGCGATCAGGGTGACATCACACGCGGCCAGGGCGGCGTGCGACTGGCCCTCAAGGATTTGCAGATGGGCCCGCATGCCAGTTTCGTCGGCGATGTGTTCGATCGTGGCTTTCAGGGCCGGGATGGCGGGCACGACGAACTGGATTGCGGGCTGCGACCTACGGATCAGGGCCGCAGCAGCGAAAAACCGCTGCGCCAGGTACTGGATTTCCGACTTCCGGCTGCCCGGCAGGATAGCGACCACGGTGCTGTCGTCCCGCAGCCCCAGCGCGCGCCGTGCGGCGGCGCGGTCGGGCTGCAGCGGAATGACACTGGCCAGCGGATGCCCGACATAGGTCGCGGCAATGCCGTGGGCGGCCAGCAAGGCCGGCTCGAACGGAAAAATGCACAGCACGTGGTCCACGCTGCGCCGTATTTTTTCAACGCGGTCGGCGCGCCAGGCCCAGATCGACGGACTGACAAAGTGCACGGTCTTGATGCCCTGCCCTTTCAAGGCGGCCTCGAGGTCCAGGTTGAAGTCGGGCGCATCCACGCCGACGAAAACATCGGGGCGCTGCGCCAGCAGGCGTTGTTTGAGTTGTTCGCGGATGCCGACGATCTCGCGGTAGTGGCGCAGCACCTCAACGTAGCCGCGCACGGCGAGCTTCTCGCTGGGCCACCAGGGCTCAAAACCGCGTTTGACCATCTGCGGGCCGCCTATGCCGCTGGAGGTCAAGGCCGGCCAGCGGGCCTTGAGGCCGTCGAGCAGCAAACCCGCCAGCAGGTCGCCGGAGGTTTCCCCCGCGACCATGGCCACCTTGGGTGCGCGGCCGGCCGGCAGTGTTGCGGCGAGGCCGCCAGCCTCTCCACGGGCTGGCAGAGGGCTGGTCTCGAGAGACATGGCCTTACCGGACGATGCCGCGTTGCGGCGAGGTTTGCGCCAGGAAGGAGAGCATCATCTCCACGTCGGGCGCCGATTCCGGGTGTTTCGCGGTCAGTTCGGCAATGCGCGCGCGGGCCTGGTCGAGCGTGAGGTCGTCGCGGTACAGCGCCTTGTGCATGGCCTTGATGGCGGAAATACGATCGGGTGAAAAACCCCGACGCCGCAGCCCTTCGAAGTTCATGGACCGCGCCTCGGCCGGCTGGCCCTGTGCCATGACAAAAGGCGGCAAATCGGCGAACAGCAGCGAGCACATGGCGGTAAAGCTGTGGGCGCCGATTTTCACGAACTGGTGCGCGACGGTAAAACCGCCCAGGATCACCCAGTCGCCCACGTGCACATGCCCGCCCAGCTGGGTGTTGTTGGCAAAAATCGTGTTGTTGCCCACGACGCAGTCATGCGCCAGGTGCACATAGGCCATGAGCCAGTTGTCGTCGCCCACGCGCGTCACGCCCGTGTCGCCGGGCGAGCCGATGTTGAAGGTGCAGAACTCGCGAATGGTGTTGCGGTCGCCGATGACCAGCTCGCAAGGCTCACCCGCGTACTTTTTGTCCTGCGGGATGGCACCCAGCGAATTGAACTGGAAGATCCGGTTGTCGCGGCCTATGGTGGTGTGGCCTTCGATCACGCAGTGCGCGCCTATGGTCGTGCCCGCGCCGACTTTCACGTGGGGGCCGACGACGGTGTAGGGCCCGACGCTCACCGATTCGTGGAGTTGGGCTTGCGGGTCCACAAGGGCCGTGGCATGGACGCCCGGCGCGTTAGGGGATGCTGTCATGTCGCGCTCGCCTGGATGGTTGCGGCCCGGGTCACGCTATGGTGCGCATGGTGCACATCAGTTCGGCCTCGCAGGCAATGGTGTCGCCGACACGGGTCACGCCCTTGAATTTGAAAATGCCGGCCTTCATGCGGTCCAGCGTGACATCCATGATCAGCTGGTCGCCGGGCTCGACCGGCCGCTTGAAGCGCGCGCCGTCTATGCCGGCGAAGTAATAAACCGTCTTGTCGTCGGGCGTCACGCCCAATGTTTCAAAGGCCAGCAAGGCGGCGGCCTGCGCCATGGCTTCAAGCATCAGCACGCCGGGCATGACCGGGTGGTGAGGGAAGTGCCCCATGAAGAAAGGCTCGTTGATCGTGACGTTCTTGAGCGCCTTGATGCTTTTGCCTTTTTCGATTTCGAGTACGCGGTCCACCAGCAGGATGGGATAGCGATGCGGAAGCTGCTTGAGAATTTGGTGGATATCCATCATGATTTTTCTTCAATGTGTCCTGAGTTCAGAATGGCTTTTTCAGCCAGCCGCAGGCGCTCGCGCAGCGTGTGGAGCTGTTTGAGCGTGGCGGCATTTTTTTCCCAGACGGCATTGTCGTCGATGGGGAAGAGCCCGGTGTAATTTCCGGGCTTGAGGATGGACCGTGTCACGACGGATGCCGCGGAGACATGCACGTGGTCGGCCAGGCTCAGGTGGCCCAGCACGATGGCGCCGCCGCCCACAGTGCAGTGGGCGCCTATGGTGGCGCTGCCCGCGACGCCGGCGCAACCGGCCATGGCGGTGTGCTTGCCCACMCGCACGTTGTGGCCRATCTGGAYCAGGTTGTCSAGYTTSACACCGTCTTCGAGCACCGTGTCCTGCAAGGCGCCGCGGTCTATGCAGGTATTGGCGCCTATCTCCACGTCGTCGCCGATCAGCACACCGCCCAGTTGCTCGATCTTGATCCACTGCCCCTGGTGCAGCGCAAACCCGAAGCCGTCGGCACCTATCACCGCGCCCGGATGCACGATGCAGCGCGCGCCTATGCGGCAGCCGTCCGCCACGGTGACGCGTGCCGACAGGCGGGTATCCGCCCCGAGCTGGGCATGCCGCCCGACGACGCAGTGTTCGGCAATGCGAGCACCCGCACCGATGACGGCGCCCTCCCCTATGCAGGCGAAAGCCCCCACCGACACGCCGCGCGCCAGCGTGGCCGTGGGATCGATAAAGGCGCTGGGGTGAATCTGCGGCGCGGACGGCGGGGAATGCTGCTGCTTCCAGAGCTGGGTCACCAGCGCGAAGGCGTGGTAGGGGTCGTCGACCACGATGCAGGCACCCCGGCTGATGGCGGCCTGCCGCGCGGCGGGCGCCACGATGACACAGGCCGCGGCCGACTGCGCAAGCTTGGCGAGGTATTTGGGATGGCTGAGAAAGCTCAGGTCCTTGGGGCCGGCGGCCTCCAGGGTGGAGAGCCGCTCAATCTGCAGGCCGGGATCGCCGATCAATTCGGCATTGACGCCGGCGAGGAACTGGACAATATCGGCAAGACGGAGTGTCACACTGCGCCTGCCGTTTTGGCGATGGTGATCGTGGTGAACACCCCCGCGATCAACGGGCGGCGTTCAGCGCCTTGATCACTTTGTCGGTGATGTCGTGTTTCGGGTTGACGTACACCGACTCCTGAAGGATCAGGTCATATTTTTCGGTTTCAGCCAGGGTTTTCACGACCTTGTTGGCGCGCTCAATCACTTGCTGCAGTTCTTCGTTCTTGCGGGTGTTCAGGTCTTCCTGGAATTCGCGGCGCTTGCGCTGGAAATCCCGGTCCTGGTCCACCAGCTGCTTTTGCCGCGTGTTGCGCTGGCTTTCGGCCAAGGTGGGCGCCTCGCGCTCGAACTTGTCGGACAGCGTCTTGAGCTGCGTTGCGAGGTCGTTCAGCTCTTTCTCACGCTTGCTGAATTCCTGCTCGAGCTTGGTCTGGGCGGCTTTGGCGGAATTGGCTTCGCGGAAAATCCGGTCCAGATTGACGACACCGACCTTGAACTCCTGTGCGCTTGCGGAAAAACCCGCCAACGCGACAACAAGGCCGAGGAAAAATTTGTTTGAAAGATGCTTCATTAGAAAGATGTACCGATTTGGAATTGCAACCGCTCTATTCTATCGCCTGGCTTTTTACGCAGCGGTGTCGCAATGGCGATGCGCAAAGGCCCCAATGGGGAAATCCAGCTGATGCCGATACCGGTGGAGATACGCAGGTCATTCAGCTTATATTGTTCCTGTTCCCCGAACACGTTGCCGGCATCGACAAAACCGTACAAACGCAAGGTTCTGTCATTGCCCGCACCCGGAAACGGCGCGATCACTTCGGCATTCAGGGTCAGTTTTTTCGGTCCGCCAATGGCCAGGTCTGAGGCATCGCGCGGGCCCAGCGAGCCTTGCTCGAAGCCGCGCACCGACCCGAGGCCGCCCGAGTAGTAGTTCTTGAACAGCGGATACGGCTGGCCGTTCAGGCCCTTGCCCCAGCCAAATTCGCCGTTCAGCGCGACGGTGAACTGCTTGTTCAGCGGAATGTACTGCTGGATCTGGTAATTGGCGCGCACGAACTTGATGTCGCCCGCGACACCCCAGTCGCCGTAGACACGCTGGTAGCGGCCGGTGGTCGGAACCAGGGAGCTGTCCCGGCTGTCGCGCGACCATCCCACCGTCAAGGGGATCGAATTGCTTTTGTAACCAAACTGATTGGCGTAGGTCTGATAGCTGGCCGGCAGGTTGGTGCCGGGAACAATGGTCAATTGCTCGTAGCCGCTGCCGAAATAGACGGTGTCGTTCTCGGTGAACGGCACGCCGAAGCGGATGCTGGCGCCGCGGGTTTTCAGGCTGTAATCACCGCCCTGGCCGGAAAGCGGTTTTGAGGTGCGGTCGTACACGTCGATGGTGCGAGAAATGCCGTCGGCCGTGAAATAAGGATCGATGGTGCTCAGCACCAGCTGGCGGTTGGACTTGCTGGTGTTGACTTCAACCCCCAGGTAGTTGCCCGAACCGAACACGTTTTCCTGCTTGATGCCGAACAGCAGGGACACGCTGTCCGCGCTGGAGTAACCCGCGCCGAGCTGGAGGTTGCCGGTGGGCTTTTCCACCACGGTCATGGTCACATCGACCTGGTCGCTGGTGCCGGGCACCTCTTGGGTGTCGACGTTCACTTCGTTGAAGTATCCCAGGCGGTCCACGCGGTCGCGCGAAAGGCGGATCTTGTCGCCGTCGTACCAGGACGACTCGAACTGGCGGAACTCGCGGCGCACGACTTCGTCGCGCGTGCGGTTGTTGCCGGCCACGTTCACGCGCCGCACATAAGCGCGGCGAGACGGATCCGCCTGGATCACAAAGGCCACGCGGTTGTTGCTGCGGTCGATCTCGGGCACTGCCTCGACGCGCGCAAACGCGAATCCGAAAGTGCCGAAGTAGTCGGTGAAGGCCTTGGTGGTTTCCGCCACCTGGTCGGCGTTGTAGGGCTCGCCGGGTTCAATCTTCACCAGGGTCTTGAACTCTTCTTCCTTGTTGAGGTAGTTGCCTTCCAGCTTGACGCCCGACACCACAAAGCGCTCGCCTTCGCTCACATTGACGGTGATGGCGATGCTTTGCTTGTCCGGGGAAATCGCGACCTGGGTCGATTCGACTTTGAACTCCAGGTAGCCGCGCGACAGGTAGTAGGAACGCAGCGTCTCGATGTCGGCGTTGAGCTTGGTGCGCGAGTAGCGGTCGGACTTGGTGTACCAGCTGAGCCAGCCCCCGGTGTCCAGGTCGAAAAGGCCCAGCAGCGTGGATTCGCTGAACGCCTTGTTGCCCGTGACGTGGATTTCCTTGATCTTGGCCACGTCGCCCTCGACGACGCTGAACGTTAGGTTGACGCGGTTGCGTTCAATCGGCGTGACGGTGGTGATGACCTCGACGCCGTACAGGCTTTTGTTAATGTATTGACGCTTGAGTTCCTGCTCGGCCTTGTCGGCAAGCGCTTTGTCAAAAGGCTGGCCGTCGGCGATGCCGGCTTCACGAAGAGCCTTCTTCAGCACGTCCTTGTCGAATTCCTTGGTGCCGACGAAATCCACGTCGGCCACGGTGGGGCGCTCTTCAACGATCACCACCAGCACGTCACCGTTGACCTCCAGCCTCACGTCCTTGAACAGCCCCAGGCCGAACAGTGCGCGGATGGCGGTCGAACCCTTGTCGTCGTTGTAGGTCTCGCCGACACGAAAGGGAAGCGACGCGAAAATGGTCCCGGGCTCCACGCGCTGCAAACCTTCAACCCGAATGTCACGCACCGTGAAAGGGTCCACCGCCCAGGCGGTGCTGGCTGCAAAAAGACCGGCGGCGATGGCGCAGACTGCGCGAACTTTGAAGCGATTTACTTGTTTTTGCATGAAATGTATGGAATTAGCCCAAGAGCCGGGTGACATCGTTAAACAGGGCAACGCACATCATGCCCAGCAGGATCACAACGCCACCGCGCTGCAACCGGTCCATCCAGGCGTCAGACACGCCTCGGCCAGTGATCCCCTCCCAAAGATAATACATCAGGTGCCCCCCATCCAGAACCGGCAGCGGGAGTAAATTCAGGACGCCCAGGCTCACGCTGACCAGGGCCAGGAAGGTCAGGTAATAGCTCAATCCCAGGCTGGCCGATTTGCCCGCATAGTCGGCAATCGTGAGCGGCCCGCTGAGATTTTTGAGGGAAGCCTGGCCCGTCAGTATTTTTCCCATCAGGCGCAACGTGAGCGTGGACACCTGCCAGGTGCGGACGGCGCCCTGCCACAAACCATCGACAAAGCCGTAGCGAACCGTTACGAGCTCCGCGGGCGCGCCCACATAGGCGTCAATCCGGGGCACCATGGTTCCGTTGACGGGTTTTAGCTCAGGGGTGACCTGCAGTGACAGGGACTGGCCGGCGCGCATGAGCTGCCAGCTTTGCGGCGCGGCGGCCGAGGTGCGTATGAGTTCGCGCAAATGCGGCCCGTCCATGACGGCGGTGCCGCCGACGCGTAGCACCACGTCGCCGGCACGCAGGCCGGATTTTTCGGCAGCGCCGCCGGCCATGACGTCGCCAATCTCCGGACGGGTCCACGGCCCCAGGATGCCGATCCTGCGGAACAACTGGGCGTCGGCCTCGGGAGCTCCCAGCGTGCTGAGCGGCAACAGCACTGTCCGGCCCGCGCTTGCGCCCTCACCGCCCAGTACCAGCGTGAGGTCATGGCCGTCCAGGGCGCCCTGGGTCAGGCGCCAGCGCAGATCTTCAAAGGAGCGGACGTCCTGGAGTTCATCACCGTCAAAGGCGGCCTGCACCACCAATTCCTGGCCGCGCAGGCCGGCTTTTTCCGCGAGCGAGCCGGCCACGGGGGTGGCCAGGACGGCTTTGGGCTCCTGCAGGCCGCTCCAGTTGAGGATGGCGTAGAGCAACACGGCCAGCAGCAGGTTGGCAATCGGGCCGGCGGCGACGATCGCGAAGCGCGAGCGCAGCGGCTTGTGACGAAAGGCCCAGGCTTCATCCGCCGGACTCAGCTTTGTCTTGGGGTCTTGCCCGAACATCTCGACATAGCCGCCGATGGGGAACAGGCCGATCGCGAATTCAGTGTCCTGACCGGGGTGCTGGTTCTTCGGCTTCCAGCGCCAGACCGGCTTGCTGATGGCGTGAAAGAAGCGGGCCATGCGCGTAGGCGTGTAGCCGGGCTCGGGCTCGGCAATCGGCAGCGTGGCTATGCCAAAGCGCATCACCCGCACGCCACAGGCGACAGCCACGCGGTAGTGGCCGTACTCGTGCACGGCAATCAGGATGCCCAGCGTCACGATGAAAGAAATCAGGGTCAACATGTCAAAGCTCCAGTTGTCCGGCAATTTGAAGGGCAAGGCGGCGAGCCTGCCCATCCAGACCGAGCAGGCCTTCAACATCACTCACCTCTGAGGGCGCCAGCGCCTCCAAAGTTGCGTGATTTACATGGTGGATATGGTCAAAACGGATGCGTTTTTCAAGAAAGGCGGCAACTGCCACCTCGTTGGCGGCATTGAGCACGGCGGTGCTGCCGACGGGCCCGTTGAGCACCTCCCAGGCCAGCGGCAAGCCGGGAAAGCGTTCATCGTCCGGGACTTCRAAAGTCATGGTGGCCAGCGACCTGAAATCCAGGGCCTTGGCTCCGGACACCACCCGGTCCGGCCAAGCCAGGCCGTAGGCGATGGGAACGCGCATGTCGGGAGTTCCGAGCTGCGCCACCACCGAGGTGTCGCGGTACTGCACCATGGAATGGATGATGCTCTGGGGGTGGATCACCACCTCGATCTGTTCCGGCGTCAGGCCGAACAGGTATTTGGCCTCGATGACCTCCAGGGCCTTGTTCATCATGGTGGCCGAGTCGACCGATATCTTGCGGCCCATCACCCAGTTCGGATGGGCGCAGGCCTCATCGGGCGTGACGTGGCGCAGGCTGGCGGCATCGCGGGTGCGGAAAGGCCCGCCGGAGGCGGTCAGGATGATTTTTTCAACCCGGTCGCCCCAGGTCGCGGCATCCTCGGGCAGGGACTGGAAGATGGCCGAGTGTTCGCTGTCTATGGGCAGCAGCTTGGCACCGCCGGCGCGCACCGCCTGCATGAAGACCTCGCCGCCCACCACCAACGCTTCCTTGTTGGCCAGCAGCAGGCGCTTGCCCGCGCGGGCCGCCGCCATGCAGGGCGCAAGGCCGGCCGCGCCCACAATGGCCGCCATGACGGTGTCCACCGACTCATGCGAAGCGATCATTTCGAGCGCATCGGGCGCCCATAGCACCTGCACGGGGAGCTGGTGGGCCTTGACCTTGTCGGCCAGTGCGCGGGCGTGCGGCTCGCTCGCCATCACGGCGTACTGCGGCTTGAACTGGACGCATTGCGCCAGCATCAGGTCGGTCTGGGTCGCCGCGCTAAGCGCGAACACTTCAAAACGGTCGGGATGGCGCGCAATCACGTCCAGCGTGTTGACGCCTATGGACCCCGTGGAGCCCAGAACGGTGATGCGCTGCTTGCTGAAGGGCATACAGGGCTTAAAGGGAGACCAGCATCATCGCCAGGGGCAGCGTGGGCAGCAGCGCATCGACACGGTCCAGCACCCCGCCATGGCCGGGCAACAGGCCGCTGGAGTCCTTGACGCCCGCGCTGCGTTTGATCAGGGACTCGACCAGGTCGCCCACCACACTCATGGCCGCCAGGAAAATGACGGCCAGAAGCATGACCAGCAGGCCGTGGTTCGCCACCAGCCGGCTGTAAAGCGTTGCCTCCCCCCAGAAACCTGTGCCGCCGGCGGCGGCGCCCGCATAGACCCAGGCGAGCGACAGCGCGACCACACCGGCCATGCCGCCCCAGACGCCCTCCCAGCTCTTGCCCGGGCTGATCGAAGGCGCCAGCTTGCCCTTGCTGAAGCGGCCGCCAAAGGTGCGGCCCGCGAAGTAGGCAAAGATATCCGCCACCCAAACCAGCAGCAGCACGGACAACAGGAAATTGATACCAGCGACGCGCGCCTGGGCCACAGCCAGCCAGGCCAGCCACAGTGCGACCAGGCCCGCGACCAGGCGCAGCGCCTTCGGAATGCGCGGCCAGCCGGCAACGCCATTGCGCAGCAGCCAGCCGCCGGCCAGTACCCACACAGCGCCGGCAGCGGCCCACAGCATGGGCAAAGGTTTTTCCAGCAGGCCGCCGTACCAGGACAGCGCGCAGGCCGCCACGCACGCAAAGCCCAGGCCCATGGAAACGCCCTGCCCATAGCCGTTGAGGCGGCCCCACTCCCAGGCCCCCGCCGCGATCAGCAGCAGCGCCACGGCGCAAAATGGCTGGGGCGTTTTGTAAAAAAGTGCGGGCAGCAAAATCGCCAGCAGGACAATCGCCGTGATCACACGCTGTTTAAGCATCAAGCCGCCTTTGCATTGTCGTTGTTGACCTGGCCGCTGACCTGCGCGGAGGTCTGGCCAAAACGCCGTTCGCGGGTGCGAAAAACGGCAATCGCTTCGTCCAGCGCGGCCTCGTCGAATTCGGGCCACAGCTTGTCGGAAAAATGCAGCTCCGAATAGGCGGCCTGCCACAGCAGGAAGTTGCTGATGCGCAGTTCACCACCGGTGCGGATCAGCAGATCCGGGTCGGGCACATGCGCCATCGCCATGGCCCGGTCCAGCGACAGCTCGGTAATGGCCTCGCCGCGGCTGGCCAGCTTTTGCGCGGCCTGGGCGATATCCCAGCGCCCGCCGTAGTTGAAACACACATTGAAGACCAGCCGGCTGTTGGCCGAGGTGTCGCGCTCAGCCTTGGCCAGCCCGGCCTGCACCTTGTCGGACAGGCGCTGTCGGTCACCCACGAAGTGCAATTGCACGCCGTTCTCGTTCAGGCTGGGCACTTCCTTGGCCAGCGACAGGGCCAGCAGCTCCATCAGGCCGGACACCTCTTCGGACGGGCGATTCCAGTTTTCCGAGGAGAACGCAAATACCGTGAGCACGCCGATGCCGCGCTCCAGGCAGGCGCGCACACAGCGGCTCAGCGAATCGACGCCCTGCTTGTGGCCCGCGATGCGGGGCAGAAACCGTTTGGTCGCCCAGCGGCCATTGCCGTCCATGACGATGGCAATGTGGCGCGGGACCGGGTTAGTGCTGGTGGCCATGGACGATTCAGGCCGGACGCTGAAGCGTCAAACCGCCATGATGTCTTGTTCCTTGCCGGCGACCAGTTTGTCGACTTCGGCAATGAAACGGTCGGTGAACTTCTGGATGTCTTCCTGCGCGCGGCGCTCGTCATCCTCGGAAGCCAGTTTGTCCTTGACCAGCTTCTTGATGCCGTCGTTGGCATCGCGGCGCAGGTTGCGGATGGCGACCTTGGCGTGTTCACCTTCGCCGCGTACAACCTTGGTGAGCTCCTTGCGGCGCTCTTCGGTCATCGCCGGCATGGGGACGCGGATCAAATCGCCCTGCGCCGCCGGGTTGAGGCCCAGGTCGGAATCGCGGATGGCTTTTTCGATCTTGGCGCCCATGCCTTTTTCCCAGGGCGAGACGCTGATGGTGCGCGCATCGAGCAAGGACACGTTGGCCACCTGACTGATGGGCACCATGGAGCCGTAGTAATCCACGTGCACGGTGTCGAGCAGACCGGGGTTGGCGCGGCCGGTGCGGATCTTGGTGAGGCCGTTCTTGAACGAGTCGATGGACTGCAGCATTTTTTGCTCTGCCAGCTGCTTGACTTCAACAATGCTCATGGTCGAATCTCCGGATTTTTATAGCGAAAAAAAGCAAGCCAAAGAAGGGTCAGACGTGAACCAGCGTTCCCTCGTCTTCGCCCTGCACCACCCGCTTGAGCGCGCCGTGCTTGAAAATGCTGAACACCTTGATGGGCAGCTTCTGGTCGCGGCACAACGCAAAGGCGGTGGCATCCATGACCTCGAGGTTTTTGCCCATGGCCTCATCAAAGGTGATATTGGTGTAGCGCGTGGCCTTCGGGTCTTTCTTGGGGTCCGCAGTGTACACACCGTCGACCTTGGTGGCCTTGAGCACGATCTCGGCGCCGATTTCGGCGCCGCGCAGCGCGGCCGCCGTGTCGGTGGTGAAAAACGGATTGCCGGTGCCGGCCGCGAAGATGACGACCTTGCCCTCTTCGAGATACTGCAGGGCCTTGGGGCGTACATAGGGCTCGACCACACGCTCGATGCCGATGGCCGACATCACGCGGGCGATCAGGCCGGCCTTGTCCATGGTGTCACCCAAAGCCAGGGCGTTCATCACGGTGGCCAGCATGCCCATGTAGTCGGCGGTGGCTCGGTCCATGCCGACCGAGCCGCCGGCCACGCCGCGAAAGATGTTGCCGCCGCCTATCACCACCGCCACCTCGACACCCATACGGGTGACTTCGGCGATTTCCTCAACCATGCGCACGATGGTGGCACGGTTGATACCGAAAGCGTCGTCGCCCATCAGGGCCTCACCTGACAGTTTTAACAAGATTCGCTTGTAGGCTGGCATGTGAGGAGCTTTCTATGGTTAAAGTGAATTGGAGTTTAGCGGCCTTCCGGCTAGGCTGAGTGCTTAAGCGCCCTTGGCGGCCGCGACCTGGGCCGCGACTTCGGCGGCGAAATCGTCAACCTTCTTCTCGATGCCCTCGCCCACCACGTACAGCGTGAAGGACTTGATCGTGGTCGCCTTCTCCTTGAGCATCTGCTCGACGGTCTGCTTGTCGTTCTTGACGAAAGTCTGGTTGTACAGGCTGACTTCCTTCAGGTACTTTTGCACGCCGCCTTCGATACGCTTTGCAACAATTTCGGCGGATTGCACGGGCTTGCCTTCGGCCTGGGCCTTGGCGGCATCTTCAGCGGCCTTGGCGGCGGCCACCGAGCGCTCTTTGGCGACCAGTTCAGCGGGAACTTCGGCGCTGGACAGCGACACGGGCTTCATCGCGGCCACATGCATGGCGACGTCCTTGGCGGCGGCCTCGTCGCCTTCAAACTCCACCACCACGCCAATGCGCGTGCCGTGCAGGTAAGAGGCCAGCTTGCTGCCGCTGAAACGCTTGAAGCGGCGCACGCTCATGTTTTCGCCGATCTTGCCGATCAGGCCCTTGCGCACGTCTTCGACCGTAGGGCCGAAACCATCCAGCGACAAAGGCATCGCGCCCACGGCTTCCACGTCGGACGGGTTGTTCTTGACGATGCCTTCGACCACGGCTTTGGTGAAAGCCAGGAAGCTGTCGTTCTTGGTCACGAAGTCGGTTTCGCAATTGATTTCAACCAGCGCGCCCACATCGCCTTCGCGGTGCGCGGCCACAACACCTTCGGCGGTGACGCGGGAGGCGGCCTTGCCGGCCTTGCTGCCGAGCTTGACGCGCAGGATTTCTTCCGCTTTTTCGAAGTTGCCTTCCGCCTCGGTCAGTGCCTTCTTGCACTCCATCATCGGGGCGTCGGTTTTGGCGCGCAGTTCAGCGACCATGCTTGCAGTAATTGCCATTTTGATTCTCCGTTTTGTCGTGTTCACAGGGACGGGCCGACAGGGCCCGCCCCTTCTTGATGCTTAAGTTGTGAAAAAGGGGCTACGCGAGCCCCTTTTTCGCGTCTGGCGCAGAGCCGAAAACTATCAGGCGGCTGCGTTGTCCACTTCCACGAACTCGTCCGAGCTCTCAGCCGACACGGCCTTGACGACGTCGTTCACGGCGTTGGCACGGCCTTCGAGGATCGCGTCGGCGATACCGCGGGCGTACAGCGCCACAGCCTTGGAGGAGTCATCGTTGCCGGGGATCACGTAATCGATGCCGATAGGCGAGTGGTTGGAGTCCACCACACCGATCAGGGGAATGCCGAGCTTCTTGGCTTCCAGGATCGCGATTTTGTGGAAGCCCACGTCGATCACGAAAATGGCGTCCGGCAGTGCGTTCATGTCCTGAATGCCGCCGATGTCTTTTTCCAGCTTTTCGATTTCACGCTTGAAGGTCAGCTGTTCTTTTTTGCTGATGGAGTCGAGGCCGGCTTCTTGCTGGGCCTTCATCTCTTTCAGGCGCTTGATCGAGGTCTTGACCGTCTTGAAGTTGGTCAGCATGCCGCCCAGCCAGCGCTGGTCAACGTAAGGAACGCCGGCGCGCTTGGCTTCGGTCGCGACGATTTCGCGGGCCTGGCGCTTGGTGCCCACCATCAGGATGGTGCCGCGGTTGGCGGACAGCTGCTTGGCGAACTTCATCGCCTCCTGGTACATCGGCAGCGATTTTTCCAGGTTGATGATGTGAATGCGGTTGCGATGGCCAAAGATGTACGGAGCCATCTTGGGGTCCCAGAAACGGGTTTGGTGTCCGAAATGAACGCCTGCTTCCAGCATTTCGCGCATAGTGGTCGACATAAAAATACTCCAAAAGGTTGTGTCTAAAATCAGCGCTTATCGCCCCGAGGCTCTCTTTTTGAGATTCCCGGGACAACACCTTGGTGTGGCTGATTTGCGATTTGCATTGCAAACAACAGAATCGTCATTCGCAAAGCCTGTCGAGTATAACATCCTCCCGCACTCCTTTCCCGCACCTTCCCCATCCCCATGAGCCAGACTCCCTTCCCAGGCGACCTCCATGCCGTCCGCCAGGCACTCCAGGCGGGCCATGTGCAAGCCGCGGACATCCTGGCGCAGGCCGCCCAGGCTGCACAAAGCGAGGCTTGCCGGCATGTTTTCATGCCTGGCTCGCTGGCAAATCCGCCCGAAACGCCGAAAACCGCCCCGTCCGGCGATGCCTGGCCTGCCCTTGCGGGAATTCCGGTGTCCATCAAGGACCTGTTCGACGTGGCGGGCCAGGTCACCGCCGCCGGGTCCAAAGTGCTGGCGCAGTCCGCTCCGGCCCAGGCCGACTGCCCCGCGGTGGCGCGCCTGCGGGCCGCCGGTGCGGCACTGGTGGGCCGCACCAACATGGTCGAATTTGCTTTTTCGGGCGTGGGCATCAACCCGCACTACGGAACGCCCGCCAACCCGGCCGATCCGGTCACGCCTCGCATCCCGGGCGGCTCGTCGTCAGGCGCGGCGGTGTCGGTGGCCACGGGCGCGGCCCTGGTTGGGCTGGGCTCGGACACAGGCGGCTCGATCCGAATTCCCGCGGCCTTGTGCGGCATCGTCGGTTTCAAGAGCACGGCCCGCCTGGTATCAACCGCCGGCGCCCTGCCGCTGTCCACCAGCCTGGACACCGTGAGCGCCCTGACGCGCTCGGTGCGCGATGCAGTCACAGTGCACGAGGTGCTGGCGGCACGCCAGGTGAGGCTGGCCGGCAAACCGCTGTCCGCCCGCCGCCTGGCCGTGGCCCGGACGCAGATGCAGGATGCGTTGAGCCGCACGGTGGCCCAGGCGTTTGAGCGCAGCCTGCAGGTCTTGCGCCGGGCCGGCGCCCATATCGAGGAGATCATGCTGGAGGAAATCTCCGAACTGGGGGCCATCAACGCCACCGGCGGCCTGTCTGCGGCGGAAAGTTACGCCTGGCACCGCAGCCTGATCGCCGAACACCAGGCCAGCTACGATCCGCGTGTCGCGCAGCGCATCCTGCGTGGCGCCAGCATGAGCGCGGCCGACTACATCGACCTGGTGGCAGCCCGCAAGGCCTGGATCACCCGCATGGAAACCCGCCTGGACGGCTTTGATGCCGTGCTGTCGCCCACCGTGCCTCTCGTCGCGCCGCCGATTGCCGGCCTGCTCAACGACGACACCGAGTTTTTCAGGATCAACGGTCTTTTGCTGCGCAACACGTCCGTGGTTAACATGCTCGACGGCTGTGCCATTTCCCTGCCCTGCCACACGCCCGGCCAGTTGCCCGTGGGCCTGATGCTGTGGCATGCGGCGCTGCATGATGACGATGTACTGGACCTGGCCATGCAGGTGGAAGCCGCCCTGGCCCTGTCGCTGCAGCAATAATCGCCGCGGACCCATCCAGTTCGGGCCAGCGGCCTGCTTCACTTCATAAAAACAATGCAGAACACGTTTCCCTACCCCGAGCGCTCCGCCCCCACCCCACGCCGCCGCGGCGCCCTCGTATGAGGATCGCCGTCATTGGTGCCGGCATCATCGGCATCACCACCGCCTACGAACTGGCCCTGGACGGCCATGACGTCACCGTGTTCGAACGCCGCGGCGCGGCGGCCGAGGAGACCAGCTTCGCCAACGCCGGCCTGGTCGCGCCCGGCTACGTCACGCCCTGGGCCGCGCCCGGCATGCCGCGCAAGGTCCTCAGCCACCTGTTCAGCCGGCACGCGCCCGTCAAGCTCGCCCTGCCGCTGTCGGCCGGTGAACTGGCCTGGATGTGGAAATGGTTTCGCGCCTGCAAGCTCGATACCTACCTGGCCAATCGTGCACGCATGCAGCGCCTGGCCTTTTACAGCCGGGAACGACTGCACCACCTGACCGCCGAGCTGCAACTCGAATATGACGGCAGCCCCGGCTACATGGTCTTGCTCCGCTCCGAAAAGGATAGCAAATTGGTGCAGCCCGGCCTGGCGGTGCTGCGCGAAGCAGGCGTGGCCTTCAAGGAAATCGGCCCCGAGGAGGTTCTCAAGATCGAGCCGGCGCTGAACACGGACACACCCTTCCTGGGCGCGGTGCATCTGCCGAACGACGAGGTGGCCAACTGCCGGCAGTTTGCGCTGCTGCTGAAGAACGAAGCCCAACGCCTGGGCGTGAACTTTGAGTTCAACACCACGGTGGCCGGGCTGGAGCAGGCGCAACCCGCCAGCCTGCTCATCGCTGGTGAAAGCACACCGCGCGGCTTCGACCGGGTGGTCATGTGCGCCGGCCTGGCCTCGGCGCAGCTCTTGAGGCCGCTGGGCCTGAAAATCCCCATGGCGGCGGTTTACGGCTACTCCATCAGCGCACCGATTCGCGAGCCCCTGAACGCGCCACGCAGCGCGCTGATGGACGAACGCTACAAGGTGGCGATTTCACGCCTGGGCAATCGCGTGCGCGTGGCCGGCAGCGCCGAAATCGGCGGCTCGCTGGACAACAAACGGGCCGGCTCCCTGCAAACCCTTTACAAGGTTTTACATGACTGGTTCCCGGGTGCGGCCCAGCTCTCCAACATCGGCGCCAGCGTGCAGGAATGGAAAGGCGCCAGGCCCATGTTGCCTGACGGGCCGCCCATCATCGGCGACAGCGGCATCCCCGGGCTCTGGCTCAACCTGGGCCACGGATCCAGCGGCTGGGCGCTCAGTTGCGGCAGCGCGCGGGCGCTGGCCGATCTGATGGCAGGGAAAAGCACGGACATCGACATGGAAGGGCTGGACGTCGCTCGCCTTGCCTGAAACCCGGCGGGTCCCGTTCCTGCACGGCGCCCGGGGCCGCACAATCGGGCCATGCGAAGAATTTCCAGCGCCCTCAGCGAGCCGCTTCACAGCGTGGCGGCCACCCGCGAACTTGAACGGCTCGCCGCCGCAGGCCTGCCGCCGCACACGCTGATGCAACGGGCCGGCCTTTCGGTCGCCCGCCTGGCGCTGGCCCTGGCGCCGCACGCGCGCCGCATCTGGATTGCCTGCGGGCCCGGCAACAACGGCGGCGACGGTTTCGAGGCCGCCATGCACCTGCACCGCTGGGGCAAAAACGTGACCTTGACCTGGACGGGTCCGCCGCCCGGCAAAACCGGCCAGCCGAGCGACGCGCAGGCCTCGCGCGAACGCGCGCTGGCTGCCGGCGTGCCCATGGCCTCGGAGCCGCCTGAAGGCTTCGATTTCTGCATAGACGCCCTGCTGGGCATCGGCGGCACGCTGGACCCGGCCCGGCCCGGCACTGCCCTGATGCTGGAATGGCTGGCGCGCATGCAGGCCAGCGCCGCACCGCGGCTCGCAGTGGACGTGCCGACCGGCCTGGATGCCGACACCGGGGCTTTCAACCTTGAGCTTGCCGCGGCACCAGAGATATTTACCTTGAGCCTTTTGACCCTGAAGCCGGGGCTGTTCACCGCGAATGGCCGCGACCGCGCGGGTCAGGTATGGTTTGACGGCCTTGGCACGGCGCCCACCGGCGCGCTGGCACCCGAGGCCTGGCTGCTGGGCGCCGACCGGGCCTCGCAAGCCCCAAGGCATACCAGCCCGCACTCCAGCCACAAGGGCAGCTTTGGCAACGTGGCGGTGCTGGGCGGCGAATCCACCGCCCACAGCCACATGGCGGGCGCCGCGCTGTTGGCCGCGCGGGCCGCGCTGCACGTGGGCGCGGGACGGGTGTATGTGGCCCTGCTCGGCAAGCCGTCGCTCAGCACGGATCCCCAGCAACCCGAATTGATGTTCCACGCCCCCGAGGCGCTGGACCTGGCGCGGCAGGTGGTGGTGTGCGGCTGCGGGGGTGGTGACGCCGTGCGCGCAGTGCTGCCCAAGGTGCTGTCGGCGGCGCCCCGGCTGGTGCTGGACGCGGACGCACTCAACGCGATCGCGGCGGATACGCAGCTGCAAACCCAGCTCACGGCCCGCCACCACCGTGGCTATGTGACGGTGCTCACGCCCCACCCGCTCGAAGCCGCCCGGCTGGCAGGAAGCAGCGCCAAAGAAGTGCAAGCCAATCGGCTGGCGTCCGCCCGCCAACTGGCCGGGCGTTTTCAGTGCGTCGTGGTGCTCAAAGGCTCGGGGACCGTGATCGCCGCGCCGGGCAAGGCCAGCGCCATTAACGGCAGCGGCAATGCCCTGCTGGCCACTGCCGGCACGGGCGACGTGCTGGCAGGCATGCTGGGGGCCCGCATAGCCGGGGGATTGGGAGGTTTTGAAGCGGCATGCAGCGCCGTGTTTGCCCACGGCCGCATGGCCGATGAATGGCCGGCGGAGGCCGGCGGCCAGGCGCTGACGGCGTCAGCGCTGGCCGGCTGCTAGACGATGACCATCAAGGCAATCTGCAGCAGCACGATCAGCACCAGCGCCGAGATGTCGACCCCGCCCACGACAGGGATCACGCGGCGCAGCGGCGCCAGCACGGGTTCGGTCAGCCGGCCCAGCAAGGCATAGGCAGGCGAGCCGGGCTGTATCCACGAGAGGATGGCAAATCCCAGCACCAGGATGAACAGGGTTTGCAGCGCCACACGGACCAGCATCTTGAGCGCGAAAGACAGCAGCGTCAGCAAGACCAGGGGTGCCAGCTCAAGCGAACCCGGCAGCATGCCAAACAGCAGGGCCCACAGCAAGGCATAGGCCAGCGCCAGCACGGCGGCGGCAATCACACTGGCCCAGTCCACCCGCGACTGCGCCAGCGACCTGGGCAGTGCGCGGCGCAGCGGCTTGACCAGCCAGTCGGTCAGCGCCATCACAAAACTGCCCGGCTGGGCGCTCATGTTGACCCGGACCCAGTTCATCCAGGCCCGCAGCAGCGCCGCCGCAATCAGCAGAAAAAAAATGGTTTCAAGAAGAAACGACAGGATACGGATCAGCATGCGCGGCCTGCCCTGTACGAAAGAGGATGGGAAAAACAATCCATGGCTATTTCCGGACTCCTAGCGGCGCGGCTTCTTGCCCTGTTTGCGCCCGGCGCTGCCGGCGGCTTTCTTGACGGCCGCCTTCAGCGCCTGGATGGGCGACTTGGGCGTGCGTTCGCTGCCGGCGCCGCCGGTGCTTCGGCCTGAACCGCTGCTGCGGCTACTGGAGCGGGTTTCCGCGTGCTTGCCCGCCGGCTTCTTGCCGGCCTTGCCGGTCCGGGGTTCGCCGGCATGGCGCGCTGCGCCGCGTTCCTGGGCCGGCAGCTCCGTCGCATGGCCGCCGGTCTTGTCCTTCATGGCACGGCCGACCAGGTCCTGGCCCTCGTTCACCAGGCGGAAGTCAATCTTGCGGCCGTCCAGGTCCACCCGGCTGACCTGCACCCTCACCCGCGTGCCGATGGCGTAGCGGATGCCGGTGCGCTCSCCGCGCAGTTCCTGGCGGGCYTCGTCRAAGCGGAAGTATTCGCCGCCCAGTTCGGTAATGTGCACCAGGCCTTCGACGTACATCGCGTCCAGCGTGACGAAGATGCCGAAGCCCGTGGCGGCCGTGACGACACCGCCGAACTCCTCGCCGAGGTGCTCGCGCATGTATTTGCACTTGAGCCAGGCCTCGACGTCGCGGCTGGCTTCGTCGGCACGGCGTTCGTTGGCGCTGCAATGCAAGCCGGCCGCTTGCCAGGCGAGTTCATCGGCACTGGCTTTTTTCGGCTTCTGCGTCGGCTCCTTGACGCGCGAGGCCAGCCGTTTGGACAGCTTGGCCTCGGCCTCACCCGGGGTGGGCAGGGTCGGCAACTGGTATTTGGCCTTGTTCAGCACCGCTTTGATGACGCGGTGCACCAGCAGATCGGGATAGCGCCGGATCGGGCTGGTGAAGTGCGTGTAGGCCTCGTAAGCCAGGCCGAAGTGGCCGCTGTTCATGGGCGTGTAGATGGCCTGCTGCATGGAGCGCAGCAGCATCGAATGGATTTGCTGCGCGTCCGGCCTGTCCTTGGTGGCCAACGCGATCTTCTGGAATTCGCCGGGTTCCGGGTCATCGCTGATCGTCATGCCGACGCCAGCCACCTTCAGGTAGTTGCGCAGCATCTCCTTCTTCTCGGGCGTCGGGCCTTCGTGCACACGGTACAGGCCCACATGCTTGCTCTGGGAAATGAAGTCGGCCGAGCAGACGTTGGCGGCCAGCATGGCCTCCTCGATCAGGCGGTGGGCCACGTTGCGCGTGCGGGGCACGATTTTTTCGATACGTCCCGCTTCGTCGCAGACGATCTGCGTTTCGGTGGTTTCGAAATCCACGGCTCCGCGCACGCCACGCTCCTTGAGCAAGGCCTGGTAGACGTCGTGCAGGTCGAGCAGGTGAGGCACCAGTGTCTTGCGCTGCGCGGCTTCGGGGCCGCGCGTGTTGGCCAGGATGGCTGCAACCTCGGTGTAGGTGAAGCGCGCCTGGCTGAACATCACCGCCGGATAGAACTGGTAGGCATGGACCTCGCCCTTGGCGTTGACCAGCATGTCGCAGACCATGCACAGGCGCTCGACGTTGGGGTTGAGCGAGCACAGGCCGTTGGAGAGCTTCTCCGGCAGCATGGGAATCACCCGGCGCGGGAAATACACGCTGGTGGCGCGGTCATAGGCGTCGATGTCGATGGCGCTGCCGGTTTCCACATAGTGGCTCACGTCGGCAATCGCCACCAGCAGGCGCCAGCCCTTGCCGCGGCCGACCTTGGCCGGCTCGCAGTACACGGCATCGTCAAAGTCGCGGGCGTCTTCGCCGTCGATGGTGACCAACGGAACGTCGGTCAGGTCGATGCGGTGTTTTTTGTCGGCCGGCCGCACGGCGTCCGGCAGGGAACGGGCCAGGGCCAGCGCCTCGTCGCTGAATTCATGCGGCACGCCGTATTTGCGCACCGCGATTTCGATTTCCATGCCGGGGTCGTCGATCTCGCCCAGCACTTCCTTGACGCGGCCCACAGGCTGGCCGAACAGCGCCGGTGGCTCGGTGAGTTGCACCACCACCACCTGGCCGACTTTGGCCGTGCCGGTGGCGCCCTTGGGGATCAGCACGTCCTGGCCGTAGCGCTTGTCTTCGGGCGCGACCAGCCAGACGCCGCTTTCCTGCAACAGGCGGCCGATGATGGGGTTGGAGGAGCGCTCGATGATCTCGGTCACGCGGCCTTCAGGCCGGTTTTTGCGGTCATGCCGCACGATGCGCGCCTTGACGCGGTCCTTGTGCAGCACCGCGCGCATTTCGTTGGGCGGCAGGTAAATATCCGCCTCGCCGTCGTCGCGCAATACGAAACCATGGCCGTCGCGGTGGCCGGAAACGGTGCCCTCGAATTCAGCGAGCAGGCCGGAGGAATGGGCGGACGATCCGCCCGCATGAGAGTGAGTTGTTTTGATAAAAAGTCTCTATTTGTTGGAGGCTGCTGGCTTTGAGTATGCAGCCGAAATATTTCAGGAAAATTTGCGGGCCGAGGCCTCAGAAAGCATTCAAGTAATGGTACACTGCTAGCTGTGCCCGGGTGGCGGAATTGGTAGACGCGCACGGTTCAGGTCCGTGTATCGCAAGATGTGGAGATTCGAGTTCTCTCCCGGGCACCAGATACACCAAACAGCTTTGCCAGACTCTGAAACGAGCTCTGGAAGAAAGCAAGATTAAAGCCACTGTGACCCAGTGGCTTTTTTTGTGGCCGGACCCCATCTTCAGGTCCGGCTTTTCGTCCGCGGGCTTAATCAAACAGGTACGGCAATCAGGTCGTGGCCCTGGGTCCCGACGATGCGGGCCCGGGTGAATTCGCCGACTTTCAGCGTCTTGCTGATTTTCTCGGGCGGCAACAGCTTGACCACGCCGTCGATCTCGGGCGCATCGGCATAAGAACGCCCCGTGCCGCCCTTTCGGCCCAGCGCCGGGGCCGAATCCACCAGCACCTGCATGGTCGCGCCAATGCGTTGCTGAAGCTTCTGGCTGGACACCGCCTCGGCAACCGCCATGAAACGGGCGCGCCGCTCTTCACGCAATTCCATCGGCAGCATGCCGGGAATGTCGTTGGCCGTCGCGCCTTCCACGGCGCTGTAGGCAAAGCAACCTGCGCGGTCGATTTTGGCCTCGCGCATGAAGTCCAGCAGGTGCTCGAATTCCGCTTCGGTTTCACCGGGGAAACCGGCGATAAAGGTGCTTCGGATCACGATCTCTGGGCAGATTTCGCGCCAGCGCCCAATGCGCTCGAGGTTTTTTTCGCCGCTGGCCGGCCGCTTCATGCGCTTGAGCACATCCGGATGGCTGTGCTGCAGCGGAACGTCCAGGTAGGGCAATACCTTGCCGGTAGCCATCAGCGGCAGCACCTCATCCACACTGGGATACGGGTACACGTAATGAAGGCGCACCCAGGCACCGTAGGGCTCTGCGATTTCGCCCAACGCCTGCACCAGCTCCAGCATGCGCGTCTTGACGGGTTTACCGTCCCAGAATCCGGTGCGGTATTTCACGTCCACGCCGTAGGCCGAGGTGTCCTGGCTGATCACCAGCAACTCCTTCACGCCGCCCTCAAACAGTGCACGCGCCTCATTGAGCACGTCGCCGATCGGCCGCGACACCAGGTCGCCGCGCATTGAGGGGATTATGCAGAAGGTGCAGCGGTGGTTGCAACCTTCGCTGATCTTCAGGTAAGCGTAGTGCCGGGGCGTGAGCTTGATGCCGGCAATACCGAAGGCGTTGGGCACCAGGTCCACAAAGGGATCGTGCGGCTTGGGCAGGTTCAGGTGGACTGCGTCCATGACTTCCTGCGTGGCATGCGGACCGGTCACAGCCAGCACGCTGGGGTGCATCTGGCGCACCAGGTTGCCGCCGTCGTCGCCCGCCTTGGCGCCCAGGCAGCCGGTGACGATGACCCGGCCGTTTTCGGCCAGGGCCTCGCCGATGGTGTCCAGGCTTTCCTTGACCGCATCGTCGATGAAACCGCAGGTGTTGACGATCACCAGGTCCGCGCCTTCAAAGGTCTTGGAGGTCTGGTAACCCTCGGCGCTCAATTGCGTGAGGATCAATTCGGAGTCAGTCAGGGCTTTGGGGCAGCCCAGGCTGACAAAACCGACGCGCGGCGCGGCCTTGCTGTTGACTGGTGCGGATGGGGAAATAACTTCGCTCATGGGGTCTATTGTCTCAGGGCGGCAAGATTGATGGGGATCGCCAGAAATTCAATTGCCGGGATGCAGGGCAAGGCGCACGGAGCGCAGGAACCGGAATGCACTTGCGGTGCATGAGGATTCCGAGCGCCGCGCAACGCCGCCATGCGCCCGGAAATTGGGTTTATGGCGATTCCCTACTTTTTAAGGCCGAAGGCCTGCAGCATCTGCTCACTTTGTTTTTGCATTTGCTCCTGCATCTGCGTGAAAACGTTCTTGGATTGCTCCACATAGGTGCCCATCATGCCTTGCATCATGGGCGACTGGGCGTTCATGAACTGCGCCCACATTTCAGGGCTCAGCCCTTTGGACTGCTCGGCCATCTTGACCTGCAGATCCATGAAGCTCTGGACGTTTTTCTCCAGGTAGGCGCCCATGAAGCCCTGCATCGCGTTGCCGTAAAAACGGATGATGTTGGCCAGCACCGCTTCGGTGAACATGGGCTCGCCGCCGCTCTCTTCTTCAAGAATGATCTGCAACAGGATGCTGYGCGTCAGGTCTTCGTTGGTCTTGGCATCGCGCACCACAAAATCAGCACTGTCCATCACCAGTTGGCGAACCTCGGTGAGCGTGATGTAGGTCGACGTTTCGGTGTCGTAGAGTCGGCGGTTCGGGTACTTCTTGATCACGCGGGACGCCGCAGCCTTGCCGGCAGACCGGCCGCTTTTGGCGCCGGAATTGCCGTCGGCAGCCGCTTCGCCCTGTGAAGGCGGAAGGCCGGATGCCGGGCTGGTGGATTTGCTTTTTGGCACTGATTTCTCCTCTGAATGACGGCCGGCATTGAGATGCCGGAGTTCCATACATTCTAGGAATTCTGATGTACTCAATCCCCTTGGTTTACCCTGTGTGATGGGCCCCGCATCACCGTGGATGCGAAAGCCTGGACAGGAACCATTCTGAGGGAATTGGTAGGCGCGATTGGACTCGAACCAACGACCCCCACCATGTCAAGGTGGTGCTCTAACCAGCTGAGCTACGCGCCTAAGGACTGTTCGAAGCTAGCAGTATAGCATTTATTTTTAGCCCCACGGTCGCTCACTGCGTGTAGCTCCCTGCCCCCGAGGGGCCGCTGCGCCTGCGGCCCGGCAAAGCCGGTTCCGCGGCCCCTGCTGGTGTGGGATACAGCCCTCCTACACTCGCTCGCTGCTTGCCGTGAGAGGTGCACTCAACGCCTGCGCGCGGAGCGCACGCCCGGCACTTCGGCCACGATGCCCAGCACCTGATTGAGGCGGCCTGATTGCGCGACTTCGACGGTGAAGGTCATCCAGGCGGTGCCGCCGCGGTTGTCTTTCACCGACTGCGTCTGCACGCCGATCACGTTCATTTTTTCCTTGGCGAACACCTCGGAAATATCGCGCAGCAGGCCCTGCCGGTCGGCGGCCTCGACGGCGACATCCACCGGGTAGACCGCGCCGTCGGGCGTCTTGGGCGAATTCCATTGCACTTCGATCACACGGTCCGGGCTGCCGGCCGCCATGTTGCGAAAGTTGCTGCAGTCGCTGCGATGGATGCTGACGCCCTTGCCCTTGGTAACGAAGCCAAGGATCTCATCAGGCGGCGCGGGCTTGCAGCACTTGGCCAGTTGCGTCAGCAGGGATCCCATGCCGACAACCAGCACGCCACCCCCTGCTTTCTTTGCATTCGCGTTGGGCGCACGCGCCTTTTTTGCCAGCACGTAATCGTCCTGGCTCAACACCGGCTCGGGCGGCCTGAGCATGTTCTCTATCGTACGCAGGGACAACTCATCCTTGCCGACCACCTCAAACAAATCCTCCGCCGCCTTGAAGCCGAGCTGCGCCGCCAGGTCGTCCAGCTTCATCGCCGTCTTGCCTTCGCGTTGCAGCAGTTTTTCGACGGCCTCGCGGCCGCGGGCCACCGTCTGCTCCATCGCCAGCGCGTTGAACCACGCGCGCACCTTGGATTTCGCGCGGTGGCTGGACAGAAAGCCCAGCTCCGGGTTGAGCCAGTCGCGCGAAGGCCCGCCTTCCTTGACGGTGATGACCTCCACGGTCTGGCCGTTTTGCAGCGGCGTGTTCAGCGGCACCATGACGCCGTCGATGCGCGCGCCGCGGCAGCGGTGGCCCAGGCTGGTGTGCACGCTGTAGGCAAAGTCCACGGTGGTCGCGCCTTGCGGCAACTCCACAATGGCKGCGTCRGGCGTCAGCACRTAAATGCGGTCTTCAAACAGGCCTTGTTTGTCATCCCGCGCGCGCTGGGCAGCGGGGCCCGAGAGATCGCGTTCCCAGGCCAGCAACTGCCGCAGCACGGCGATCTTGGCGTCGTATTCGCTGCTGGCCGAGACCCCGCCATAACCCTTGGTGCCGGCCTCCTTGTAGGCCCAGTGCGCGGCCACACCGTGCTCGGCGTGGTCGTGCATGGCTTGGGTGCGCACCTGGATTTCCACCGCCCTGCCCGCGTCGTCGCGCACCACGGTGTGCAGCGACTGGTAGCCGTTSGKCTTGGGCYKGGCRATGTAGTCGTCRAACTCGCCGTCCACCGGCGTGAAGCGTGAGTGCACGAAGCCAAGTGCCGCGTAGCAGCCCTTCACGTCGGCCGCGATCACGCGCAACGCGCGGATGTCGAAGACCTGCTCGAAGTCCAGCGACTTGCCGCGCATTTTCTTGACGATGCTGTAGATATGCTTGGGCCGGCCCTGCACCAGCGCGGCGATGCCGTTCTGGTTCAGTTCGCGCTCCAGCTGCGCGCGCAGGGCTTCCATGAAGCCCTCGCGCTCCACACGCTTTTCATCGAGCAGGCGCGCCGTCTGCTTGTAGGTTTCGGGCTCCAGGAAGCGGAAGGCCAGGTCTTCCATTTCCCATTTGATCTGCCAGATGCCCAGTCGGTTGGCCAGCGGTGCGAAGACGTGCAGCGATTCATGGGCCAAAGACAGCGGCGCGGCCTGCCGCGTCGCGGCATAGTGGCGCAGGGTCTGCAGGCGCGATGCCAGCCGCAGCATCACCACACGCAAATCGCGTGAGAACGCCAGCAGCATCTTGCGCACGTTCTCGGTCTGCGCGGCCGGGTCGTCCAGCAACTGCGCCTTCGCATTGGCGCTGCGCGCCTGGCGCTGCACCTGCACCAGCTTGGTGGTCTCCATCGCCAGCGCGGCATAGTTGGCGCCGAAGGCCTTGGTGATCACTTCCTGCGGCTTGGTCAGGTGCTGGCACGCATAGACCAGGTAGGTGGCCGCCTGCATGGCTTCCGAGCCGCCTATGGTTTTCAGGATGGAGGCGACCGCATCGGCGTGCACCAGGATGTTCTCGCCCGTGTCGTGCGTTTCAGTGGCGATCAGGGGTTCGGCGAACGCGCGGGCCCGGGCCAGCGCATGCGGCTGATCCGGAAGGCTGTCGGCCGTGGCGGTCACGATGGAGGCATTCGCCCCCTGGGAGGCTGTCGGGCCACCGGGCCCGACCACATTGCTTTTCATGTAACTTCAGTCAAATAAGTTGGCGGGCCTCAGCCCAGCAGAAATCCCGTCACGGCGGCGACCTGGTCGGCGGCAACCAGAGTGGGCGCGTGCCCCACTCCCGCAAATTCCACCAGGCGGGCGCGCGGCCCGCGCTGCGTCATGGCCTGGGCTGTCTGGATGCTGAGCAGGTCGGACTGCTGGCCCCGTATCACCAGGGTTTCAGCCTTGATATTGTCGTAGAGCTGCCAGAGCATGGTTTCACCCTGGCGTGCGGATTCCTCGGTTTCCAGCTTGAAAGGCACAGCGATGGCCGGGTCGTAATGCAGGCGCCACTTGGCATCGGCGGCGTCCGAGACGCGCCTGAGCATGGGACGCGACAGCGCCAGCCACTGCTCGGGCGTGTGCGGGCCGAAGCTTTGGGAAATCGCCCACATCGCATCGGCCGCCTCCTGCACCGATCCGAAGTGGCCGGCCTGGCCCAGATAGGTGCCGATCCGCACGATCGCCTGCCACTCGATGGCCGGCCCCACGTCATTAAGTACCAGGCGACGCACCGGCGCCGGCAGGGGCAAGTCAGGCGTTCCACACACCGCCACGCCGATCAGCCCGCCCATGCTGGTGCCCACCCAGTCCAACGAGGTAACTGGCGCCTGGGCGTGCAACTGGCCCAGCATCGCCAGCATGTCGCCCGCATAAGTGCGCAACTGATAGCCCATAGGCTCCTTGAGCCAGTCGCTTTCCCCGCGGCCCACCACGTCGGGGCAGACCACGCGTATGCCGTCCCGCGCCTGCTCGGACAAGGCCCGCGCCAGCGTATCGAAATCGCGCCCCTGGCGCGACAGGCCATGCACGCACACCACCAGGTGCTCGCTGTCCGGCCTGCCCCATTGCCAGTACGCCATGCGGTGGCCGCCCGAGGCGTCGGGGCAATTTACGTAGTTCAGCGTAGGTTGGGTCATGGCGCGGCAGTTCAATTCAAAGGCTTGATAATTGCTTGAGAAATCAACCAGGCGCGGCGTGCACAACGCGAGGCCCGGTCTCCCAGTTCAACCATCGTAAATCATCCGGAGAAACAATATGCTCAAAGGTAAAACAGCCCTCGTCACCGGCTCGACCAGCGGGATAGGCCTGGGCATCGCCAAGGCGCTGGCGGCGCAAGGCGCCAACATCGTCATCAACGGCTTCGGCGACGTGGACGGCCCCAAGGCCGAAGTGGAAGCGCTGGGCGCGCGCGTGGCCTACCACGGCGCCGACATGAGCAAGGTCGCCGACATCGAGGACATGATGCGTTACGCCGCCGCGCAGTTCGGCCAGGTCGACATCCTGGTCAACAACGCCGGCATCCAGCACGTGGCCCGCGTCGAGAACTTCCCGGTCGAACGATGGGATGCCGTGATCGCCATCAACCTCAGCAGCGCCTTCCATGCCACCCGCTTGGCCCTGCCCGCCATGCTGGCGGCCAACGGCGGCAGGGGCTGGGGCCGCATCATCAACGTGGCGTCGGTCCACGGCCTGGTCGGTTCCGCCGAAAAATCCGCTTATGTCGCCGCCAAGCACGGCATCGTCGGCCTGACCAAGGTCACCGCACTCGAGAACGCCACCACGGGCGTGACCTGCAATGCCATCTGCCCCGGCTGGGTGCTCACTCCCCTGGTGCAAAAACAGGTGGACGCCAAGGCCGCCGCCGGCAACATCAGCAACGAGGCCGCCACCAGGCAGTTGCTGGGTGAAAAGGAGCCCTCCATGCAATTCACCACGCCCGAAGAACTGGGCGCGCTGGCGGTGTTTTTCTGCTCGCCGGCCGGCAACAATGTGCGCGGCGTGGCCTGGAACATGGACGGCGGCTGGGCGGCGCAGTAAGCGCCTTCGCTTCCCCTTACAGCATCCGGCTCACGTAATCGCCTATCGCCAGCGAGCTCGTGAGCCCCGGCGATTCAATGCCGAAAAGATTGACCAGGCCCGCCACGCCGTGATCGCGCGGTCCCTGGATCATGAAGTCTTTGGCCGCTTCGTGCGGCGCCTGGATCTTGGGGCGTATGCCGGCGTAGCCCGGCGTCAGCGCGCCGTCGGCCAGCGCGGGCCAGTACTTGCGCACCTCGGCATAAAAAGCGTCGCCGCGCGCCGGGTCCACCACCAGGTCTTCGGGCGAATCCACCCATTGCACGTCGGGGCCGAACTTGGCCTGGCCGCCCATGTCCACGGTGAGGTGCACGCCCAGGCCCGCGGCCTCGGGCACCGGGTAGATCAAGCGGCTGAAAGGCGAGCGCCCCGGTAGCGTGAAGTAGTTGCCCTTGGCGTAATGGCTGGGCGGCACATGCTGCGCGGGCAGGCCGGCAAAGTTCGCGGCCAGGTGCTGTGCCTGCAAGCCCGCGGCGTTGACGACGGTGGTGGCTTCGAGTTCAGTGCCGTCCTCCGCTACCAGGTAAATCGCCTCCGGCTGGCACTCAGCCCGGGCCAGCGGCGAACTCAGTGCGACCAGCCCACCCGCGTTCTCCAGGTCACCCTGCAGCGCCAGCATCAGGCCATGGCTGTCGACAATGCCGGTGCTGGGCGAATGTAGTGCGGCCACACATTCGAGTTGCGGCTCCAGCGCAAGGGCTTGCTCGCGCGTCAACAGTACCAGGTCGTTCACGCCGTTGGCAGCTGCCTTGTCGCGTATGCCCCGCAGCTGCGCGACCTGGGCCTCATTGGTCGCCACGATCAGCTTGCCGCTGCGCCTGTGGCCTATGCCGCGCTCGGCGCAGTAGGCGTACAACAAGCCCTTGCCTTCAACGCACAGCTTCGCCTTGAGCGAGCCTTGCGGGTAATAGATGCCGGCGTGGATCACCTCGCTGTTGCGCGAACTGGTGCCCGTGCCTATCGCATCGGCGGCCTCCAGCACCATCACCTCCCTGCCCCGCAGCGCCAGCGCGCGTGCCACGGCCAGGCCCACCACGCCCGCGCCTATCACCACACAGTCGACTTTGTCCATCAGCGGCCTTCAAAACCTTCAATGACGTTGACGGCATTGGTGCCCAGCGCGGCGGCCGCATAGCCGCCCTCCAGCACGAACACCGTGGGCAGGCCCAGCTTGCCCAGGCGCTCGCCAAGGCGGATAAAGTCGCCGGGCTGTAGCGCGAACTTGGAAATCGGGTCTTCGGCAAAGGTGTCCAGCCCCAGCGACACCACCAGCGCGTCGGCGCTGAAGGTGTTGATGCGCAGGCAGGCTGCTTCCAGCGCATCGAACCAGCGCGTCACCGTGCAGCCCGCCGGCAGCGGCAGGTTCAGGTTGAAGCCTGCGCCCTCGCCCGCACCGGTCTCGTCGGTATGGCCCAGATAGAACGGGTACTCGGTCATGGGGTCGCCGTGCACACTCACGAAGAGCACGTCGGCACGGTGGTAAAAAATGCTTTGCGTGCCATTGCCGTGGTGGTAATCGACATCGAGCACCGCCACGCGCGCCGCACCGCCGTCGCGCAAGGCCTGGGCCGCCACAGCGGCGTTGTTCAGGAAACAATAGCCGCCCATGAAATCGGGCCCGGCATGGTGGCCGGGCGGGCGGCTGCAGCAAAAGACGGCGCGCTCACTGTTGCTGCCCAGCAAGGCGGCGGCGCTGGCGGCGGCGTCCGCACCGGCCTTGGCGGCCTGCCAGGTGCCGGCCGACAGCGGCGAGCCGTTGTCCATCGAATACAAGCCCAGCCGCGCGGTGAAATTGACGGGCTCCACGTCGCTGCGCAAGGTGCGTACCGGCCATACCGAGGGAAAAGGCTGGCGGCCATCGTTGCCGTCCTCCAGCACCACCCAATCGCGCCAGGCATGCTCCAGAAATGCCAGGTAGCGGGCGGTGTGCACCTTGGCCAGCACCCCGCGGCTGTCGGCATGCGGCGTGCGCAGGACGTGGCCGCGCTCGCTCAGCCGGGCTTTGACGTACTCGGCACGCGCCGGCGTTTCAAAACAGGGCACACGCTCACCACGGAAAAATTCGTACTGCGGAGCATGGGCGTGGTGGCTGTCGCTGAAAAAGGTGAGCATGGCGAATGAGCTTGTTCAAGAAATGCCGGCAACCGCCGGCGGGTTTCAGAGCTTGCGCGGGTCGGTCTTGAGCAGCAACTCGACCAGCGAGCGCAAGCTGGCCTTGAGCGGTTCGGCGCCCGGCGCCAGCGCGAAGGTGCTTTCGTCCATGTAGAGCTTGCGGTTGATCTCCAGCTGGATGCTGTGCCGGTGTTCGGCCGGCCGGCTGTAGCGCCGGACCAGCTCCACGCCTTTGTAGGGATGGTTGTAGGCCACGCTGTAGCCGCGAGCCTTCAGGTGCTCGCACACCAGCCTGGACAAGGCCTTGCCGGCGGTCGTGCCTTCGCGGTCGCCCACCACGAAGTCGGCGTGCGCCTCACCCGGAAAATCCGTGGCGCTGCTGGACGCCACCGCGGGCATGGAATGGCAATTGATGTGGATGCTGTAGCCGTGTTGCCTGTGGGCCGTGTCAATCGCCCGCGCAACAGCCGCGTGGTAAGGCTTCCAGCACTGTTCAATGCGCGCCTGGATTTCCGCCACGCCCAGCTTGCGGTCGTACAGCGGTACCCCTTCATCGGTGGTGCGCCAGATCAGGCCTTTGCCCAGCCTTACCTTGGACAATATTTTGGGGTCGGTCTCCACCGGCCCGGGCCAGGGGCCGTCCAGCAAGCTCACGTCCATTTCGGTGGTGTTGCGGTTGGCATCGAGGTAGCTGCGCGGGAAGTGCGCCTCAATCCAGTGCACGCCCAGGCCGGGGGCAAAGTCGTAGAGCTTTTCAACGTGGGTGTCTTCGGCGCTACGAAGCACGGCAAGCGCGCAAGCGTGCCTGAAATCCGCCGGATACACCGTTCCGCTGTGGGGAGAATCCAGGACCAGCGGGGTGCTTCCGGGCAGGTGGGTAATGAGCTGCATGGCCTTGACTTTAGCACCGCAAAAATCAGCGCAAGCGCTCCCGCAAGGCCATGTGCCCCCGCCGCGCGCCGCGCGCAAACTTCCGTTTGTCCTACAGGGATTTAACTGTTGCACCCACAAAAATGGGCCCGCACGGCCCTTAAATTTCACGACGGAAAGCAACAACACGCGGCTGTTTCGCCACAAGCGTGACGCCGTCCATTCATCTCTTGAAGGAAGCAACATGCCATCATTGACCCGAACCTTTTCAGCCACCGTATTGGCCGTCGCCGCGTTGGCAGCAGCCACTGGCGCACAAGCGCAAAGCTCCACGTCCAGCTCCGGCATGTCGAGCAGCAACTATTCGTTTTATGCACCGGGCTCGCGCTATTTCGGCCTCAACGTCGGCCAATCGGACTTCTCGCTGCCCAGTGGCGCAGGCGCCTTCCCTTCGGACAACAAGGACACCTCGTACAACCTCTACGGTGGTAGTTATTTCAATAACAACTTCGGCCTGGAGCTCGGCTATACCGATTTCGGCAAGGCCAACCGCGGCGGCGGACAGACGGAGGCGCAAGGCATCAACCTGAGCCTGGTCGGCCGCCTGCCCCTGAGCAACTCCTTCAACCTGCTGGGCAAGCTCGGCACGACCTACGGGCACACCCGCGTGTCCGCCTTGCCGGCTTCCGGCCTCGCCTCCGGCAGCGAGAGCAACTGGGGTATCTCTTACGGCATAGGTGCCGAATGGGCCTTCACCCCGGCCCTGTCGGCCGTGCTGGCATGGGACGAGCATGACTTGAAGTTCGTCGGCACCGGCAAGGAGCGCGTCAGCACCACCAGCCTGGGCCTGCGCTACCGCTTCTGATAGGCCTCCGGGCGTGCCCGCCGCGCCCGCCACCAGCCCGCACGCCGTCACAGGCCGCGGGCTTTTTCACATCTCCGGCAGGCTCCCGCCTGGGTTCGCGGGCCCCGCAGGTGCCAGCATTTCCTGCAACAGCCAGGTGCCGGCGCGTCCCAGAGGGCGCTGGCGCGACCATACGGCATCAACCGGCACCCGCCGCGGCCAGCCGCGCGCGTCGAGTTCCGCCAGCTTGCCGGTGGCAAAGCGCGTGACCATCCAGCGCGGAATCGCCGCCCAGCCAAAACCCAGCACCGCCATTTCCATCAGCATGAGGTAGCTCGGCGCCGACCAGGCGCGGCGCGACTGAGGCAGGCCCTGGGCGCCCTGCTCCATATAAGTATCCAACCGCAGCTCACGGTAGTCGGCCAGCAGGTCGGGCGTCAGGTCCTTGAGGCTGGCGAGCGGATGGGCGGTGGCGACGAACAAGGTGATTTCAGACTGCTCGGCAATCGTGGCCGAGCCGATGTCCGGTGGGTAAGCATTTTGCGCGGCCACCACGCCGATGTGCGCCCGCCCGGTCTGCACCAGCGAGACCAGGTCGCCATGCTCGGCAATCAGGCATTCGAATTCAAGGTCGGGAAAGCGCTGCTCAAAAGCCAGCAGCATTTCCTCAAATCGGTCGGACTGGTAGGTGTCGGACCAGACCACGCTGAGCTTGGGCTCCATGCCGCCGCCGAGCTGGCTGGCGGCGCGGTCCAGCCGGTCGCTGGCGGCCAGGATTTCCTGCACTTTGCCCAGCATCACCCGGCCATGCTCCGTCAGCGCCGGCTTGCGGGTGCCGCGGTCAAACAGGGTGATGCCCAGGTCGATCTCCAGGTTGGCGATCGCGGTGCTCACGGTCGACTGGCTTTTGCCCAGCTTGCGGGCTGCAGCCGAAAACGAGCCCAAGGTGGCGGCTTCGGCAAAGGCGGTCAGTGCTTCAGGAGAATGGCGCATGGCGCGGCTTTCCATCTATTTAATAGATGATTATTGATTTTAAACCATCCAAAATAGCGATGAAAATACAGTCATTGCCGCCCAACATCGAGCTTGGGGGCCCGACATCAAGCAGAAAGTGAAGTGCACCGTGAGTCCGCAGAAATCAGTCAAGGAACGTTTTTTCCACGCCCTGGGGTTCGAAATCCTGGCCATCGCCATTTGTGCGCCGCTGGGCGCCTGGCTGCTTGGCTATTCGCTGGCGCACATGGGCCTGCTGACCTTGATGGTCTCGCTCATGGCCATGAGCTGGAACATGGTGTTCAACGCCCTCTTTGACCAGGCGCAGCAACGCATGGGCTTTCAGCGCACGCTGGGCGCCCGCGCCGTGCACGCCGTGCTGTTTGAAATCGGCCTGATCATCGCGGTGGTTCCGCTGGCCGCCTGGTGGCTGGACATCGGCCTCTGGGAAGCCTTTGTGCTGGACATCGCCATCGTGCTGTTCTTCTTGCCCTATACCTTCTGCTTCAACTGGGCATACGACCATCTGCGCGCCAAGGTCGTCGCGCGCAAGCACCGCCAGAAGCAGAAGGCCTGCGCCTCGGCGGCCTGAGCGATCCCGGGGCGGCCTGCACCGCCCCGCTTCATCATTTCATCTGCACTGAGCCCGACACGTTGACCAGCACCGTGCTTTTGCCGGCTTCCACCGGAACGCTGGCATCGGCCATTTCGGCTTTGGCCGACATCGCCATCATGCGGGGACGCGGCGGCGGATTCTGGTCGTTGGCGTTGATGGAAACTTCGCGCAGGCTGTAGCTCGAAAAGCCGAAACTGCGCGCCACTTCGCCGGCCTTGGCCTTGAAGCGCTCAATGGCCTGCGCCTGGGCCTCGCCCTCCACCCTGGCGCGCTGCTCGCGGCTCAAGGCAAAACTCACGTTGCTCATCGTGAGGGTCTGGATCTTGCCCGCCGTGCCGGTGATGCGCGGAAAGTCCCTGCCTTCCAGTACCAGTTCGGTGGAGCCCTGCCAGCCGTTGATCTTGCCGTCCTTGCCGTAGCGCGGGTAGAGGCTGAAGTTGCCGGTGCGCACATCCATCTGGCCTGGCGCGGCCGCCTGCTTGGCCTGTGCCAGCGCTGTGTCCAGCGCCTGCTTGAGCTGGGTCTGCACGACGCCGGCATCGGTGCCGTCGCGCGTGGTGCTCAGGGAAATCGACAGCAGGTCCTGCTGCACTTCCACGGAGCCCGTGGCCGAGAGCTGGGCCACGTTCTGCAGGGTTTCAGGGTGCATCGTCTGGGCCATCACGCCGGAGGCCATGGCAGCGCCCGCCAACAGGATACAGACGGCGATCGATTTGGAAGTTCGCATTGGAATTTACCTTTCAGGTGGTTGATCTTGCTTTTGGCCACAGTTGTGCAGCCCGGAAAGACATGAAACGAAAAAGAAAACAAAAAGGGGTTGAGGAGGCCAGAAATAAAGGCCAGGAATTTGGGGATTTGGCAAGTCATGCCTGCCACGTGCTTGCCAGCAGCCGCTCAGTCCCCCGGATTTTTCCGGCTTGGCAAGTGACCGTTTTGAAGGGGCGCCGGCGTTTCGCACAACGCGTGGGCCGCGATTTTCACATGCTCTTTTCCCCGCAGGTGTAGGAGGATTTCCACAATCAAATCCCGTGCGTGCATGCAGCCGCAACTTATGTAACAGTGTGTCAAAGTGACTGAAAAACGAGACATCGCGTGTTTTCAGCCTTCAAAATGGCTCTGTTACAAATTACCAGACGACTATGACCCAAGCCCAACCCAACGCCCGTGCCGACAAAATCCTGATTCTTGACGACGATGCCCGCATCCGCGACCTGCTGCGCCGCTACCTGGCCCAGGAGGGTTTTGAAGTCATCCTGGCCGAAGACAGCAAGGCCCTGAACCGCATCATGCTGCGTGATGCCGTCGACCTGATCGTCCTGGACCTGATGATGCCCGGCGAAGACGGACTGTCCATCTGCCGCCGGCTGCGCGCCGCCAACGACCGCACCCCCATCATCATGCTGACCGCCAAAGGCGAGGACGTGGACCGCATCGTCGGCCTGGAAGTCGGCGCCGACGACTACCTCGCCAAGCCCTTCAACCCCCGCGAGCTTCTGGCGCGCATCCACGCAGTGCTGCGCCGCCGGCCGACAGCTGAAGTGCCCGGCGCCCCGTCCAGCGACCAGGAGGTCATCACCTTCGGCCCCTTCTCCTTCGACATGGGCCTGCGTACCCTGCACAAGAACGGCGAAGAACTGCCGCTGACCACCGGCGAGTTCGCCATGCTGAAAACCCTGGTCCGCCACCCGCGCCAGCCCCTGTCCCGCGAAAAGCTGGCGCAACTGGCCCGCGGCCGCGAGTTCGAGCCCTTCGACCGCAGCCTGGACGTGCAGGTTTCCCGCCTGCGCAAGCTGATCGAAGTGGATGCGGCGGTGCCCCGCTACATCCAGACGGTCTGGGGCATTGGCTACGTGTTTGTGCCGGATGGCACTAACTAGCCCCCACGCTTTTCACTGCGCCTTCGGCTTCGTGTAATGCGCTGCCCCCCGAGGGGGCCGCCCGCCTGCAGTCCGGCAAAGCCGGCCCTGCGGCTCATGCTGGTAAAAACAAATGCTTCCACTGGCCCACGTGACGCGCGCCCGCAACAGGCGGCAACAGCTTGCATGCCGCCGCGCTGACTCATCGTGCTAACGTCCATCGATTGATCGCCTGCATTCGCGGCACGTACCCACTTTTTATGGACGCCACCAACCCGGTCCCCCTTGAAACCGCCCCGGCACCGCTGGAGATGCGCCCGCGGCGCGGCTTCAGCCTGTTCTGGCGGACGTTTTTTTTCCTGTCCCTGCTGCTGTTCGGCTCCATCGTGGCCTGGCTGCAGACTTTCAGGGCACTCGAATCCGAGCCGCGCGCCATCCAGAGCGCGCAGCAGCTGGCCTCGCTGGTCAACTTGAGCCGGGCCGCCCTGCGCTATTCCGACGCCATCGCCCGCGTCTCGCTGATCAAGACCCTGGCCGACGAGGAACGCGTGCGCATCACGCCGCGCGAGCCCAAGGACAAGTTCGAGTTGTTCGAGAGCGACGAGCTGGGCGAGCGCACTGCCGAGGAACTCAAGGCGCGGCTGGGCAACGGCACCGTGGTGGCCAGCAGCGTCAACGGCCAGAAGGGCCTGTGGGTGGGTTTTGCCATCGACGGGGACTCCTACTGGCTGCTCACCGACCCCTCCAAGATAGGTCCGTCCCGCAACAGCACCTGGGTCATCTGGCTGATCACGGCGGCGGTGCTGTCGCTGGCGGGGGCGGCCTTTATCGCCAGGCTGATCAACCGGCCGCTCAAGCAGCTGTCCTTCGCGGCCAGCCGCATGCGCGACGGCGACTTCGACGCCAGCCTGCTCGACGAGAAAGTCGCCACCAGCGAGATCCGCGAGGTCAACATCGGCTTTAACCGCATGGCCGAGCAGCTCTCCAAGATCGAACAGGACCGGGTCATCATGCTGGCCGGCATTTCGCACGATTTGCGCACGCCGCTGGCGCGCCTGCGCCTGGAAACCGAGATGAGCGTCACCGACGCCGACGCCCGCGAACACATGGCGGCCGACATCACCCAGCTCGACGCCATCATCGATAAGTTCCTCGACTACGCCCGGCCCGAGCCGCCGCGGCTGGAGCGCGTTTCGCTCAATGCCGTCGTCGATGCCGCGGTGTATGCCGTGGCCGACTACGAAGACATGCGCGTGACAGTCGCCATTCCCGACGACATGGCGGTCCTGGCCGACGAGGTCGAGCTGTCCCGCGTGATCTCCAACCTGCTGGAAAACGCCAGGCGCTACGGCAAGACGCCTGAAACCGGCATCGCGTTGGTGGACATCGCGGCCAAGAGCCGCGACCAGTGGGTGCTGATCAAGGTGCGCGACCACGGCATGGGCGTGGCGCCCGAAACCCTGTCCAAGCTTACGCGGCCGTTCTTCCGCGGCGATGCGGCGCGCACAGCGGCCACGGGTGCGGGCCTGGGCCTGGCGATTGTCGAAAAAACCATTCACCGCATGGGCGGCGTGTTCGGCCTGGCCAATACCGGCTCGGGCGGGCTGGCCGCGCACATCAAGCTGCGCCGGAGCTAGGCTTCTAGTACAGCAGCACCACGGCGCGGGCTTCCATGCTCAGCCCTTGGCCGACCGGTCCCAATTTCTCGGCGGTCTTGGCCTTGACGTTGACTTGCCCCACGTCCAGCCCCAGGGTTTTGGCGATGTTCGCCCGCATTGCAGCGATATAGGGGGCCAGCTTGGGCGCCTGGGCAATCACGGTGCTGTCGATGTTGGCGATGCTGTGGCCGCGCTCTTTCAGCAGGCGCCCCACTTCCGCCAGCAGCACCGACGAATCGGCGCCCTTGAAGCGTGCATCGGTATCGGGAAAGTGCGACCCGATGTCGCCCAGGGCTGCGGCGCCCAGCAAGGCGTCGGTGATCGCATGCAGCAGCACGTCGGCGTCCGAATGCCCGAGCAGGCCTACGGTGTGGGGAATATCCACTCCGCCGATGATCAGTTTGCGCCCGGGCACCAGCGCATGCGTGTCCCAGCCCTCGCCGATTCGAAAGTTGACGCTGCTCATGGATACCTTTGTCGGAGTTGTGGTGGGATTCGGCGCCTACTTGCCGCGCCGCCCGAAAATCGCTTCCGCCAGCGCGAAATCTTCCGGGTAGGTAACCTTGAAGTTCTCCGCGCTGCTGCTCACCAGCCGGGGCGCCAGGCCCACCGCCTCCATTGCGCTGGATTCGTCGGTGACGCGGTCGCCGGTTTTCTCCAGTGCGTCGATCAGCATGCCGATGCGGAACATCTGCGGCGTCTGCGCCAGCCATTTTTCGCTGCGGTCTATGGTGCTCGCCACGCGGCCGCCGCGCTCGCTTTTGAGCGTGTCCGGCAGCTTTTGCGCCAGCAGGCCGCCCACGGCATCGTCGCGGCAGGCGGCAATCAGGGCTTCGATCTGTTCGGGCATCACCAGGCAGCGCGCGGCGTCATGCACCAGCACCCAGTCGTCCAGCGTGGCACCGCCGGGCTGCGCCACCATGGCCTTGAGGCCGTTGAGCACCGTCGCCGCCCGCGTCGCGCCGCCGCCTGGCAGCAAATGCTCGTTTTGCTGCTTGTAATCGGGGAACACGCTGAGAAATTCCTGGTCGGACGGCGAGATCACCACCCAGAGCGCGGCAAAAGTGCCTGAGAGCGCCCGAAAAGCCTCTACGGTGTGCCGCACCATGGGCAGTCCGGCGATCACCTGGTACTGCTTGGCCTGGACCGTGCCGGCACGGCTTCCCTGCCCGGCACAGGGGATCAGGGCAAAAAAACGGGACTCGGAATGGATATTGGCGCGGCTTGTCGTCATAACTTCATCATAGATTCTAAAATCAAGGGATTGAACACACGCAGGCACCCCACTCCGGATGGTTTGGGGTGCCTGCCTTTTGCCGAATGATTTTCCGATTGACCTGTTGAACACTCGCTAGCCGCTCAATGCACCTACCTCCACTCGTCTCCGGCAAACGCTACACCCTGCCCCAGCCCGCCGGTTCCGCCGATGCCCTGCTGCTGGCACGCCTGGGCACCCGCGAAAAAGCCGCAGGCAAGCTCACCGCCATCATCACCTCGGACGCCACCACGGCCCAGCGCCTGATGGACGAGATCGCATTTTTCGCGCCGGAGCTGCGCTGCGCGCTGTTCCCCGACTGGGAAACCCTGCCCTACGACACCTTCTCGCCGCACCAGGACCTGATCAGCGAGCGCCTGGCCACGCTGTGGCGCATCCAGCAGCGCGACAAGGAAACCGGCGCCGACGTGGTCATCGTGCCCGCCACCACGGCGCTGTACCGGCTGGCGCCGCCCAGCTTCCTGGCCGGCTACACCTTCCACTTCAAGGTCAAGCAAAAGCTCGATGAAACGCGCCTGAGGGCCCAGCTCACGCTGGCCGGCTACAGCCACGTCACCCAGGTCGTCAGCCCCGGCGAATACGCGGTGCGCGGCGGGCTGATCGATTTGTTCCCCATGGGTTCGGCCGTGCCCTACCGCGTCGACCTGTTCGACAACGAGATCGACAGCATCCGCACCTTCGACCCCGACAGCCAGCGCAGCCTTTATCCCGTGCCCGAAGTGCGCCTGCTGCCCGGCCGCGAATTCCCCATGGACGACGATGCGCGCGCCAAATTCCGCAGCCGCTGGCGCGAACTGCTGGACGGCGACCCGACCAAGAGCCGCATCTACAAGGACATGGGCAACGGCGTGGCCACCGCCGGCATCGAGTACTACCTGCCCCTCTTCTTCGAAGAAACCGCCACGGTGTTCGACTACCTCGGCAACGATGCCACGGTGGTGTTGCACGGCGACCTGGAGCCGGCCTTCCAGCGCTTCTGGCAAGACACCAAAGACCGCTACCGGCTGGTGCGCGACGCGCCCGACCGGCCGGCGCTGCCACCCGAATCGCTGTTCCTGGGTACCGAGCAGTTCTACGCGCGCGCCAATGATTACGCCCAGCTGGCGATACGCGCCACGGTGGAAGACGTGGCCGACAACGCCCAGTTCCAGAAACTCGGCGAAATGGCCGTGGTGCGCGGCGCCGAAGACCCGCTGGCGAAATTCAAGGGCCATGTGCGCAACACGGCACACCGCGTGCTGGTGCTGGCCGARAGCGAKGGCCGGCGCGAAAGCCTGCTGGAYTTCYTRCGCGCCAGCAGCGTCAGCCCGCCCGCGTTCGATTCCCTCGAAGACTTCCAGGCCAGCGACGAAAAACTCGGCATCGCCACCGCGGCGCTGAACACCGGTTTCAGCTGGCTCGAGGAAGGCATTGACTTCATTACCGAGACCGAACTTTTTGCCGCCGGCGTCACGGTGCGCCGCCGCAACAAGAAGCAGGAGCAGGTMAGCGATGTSGAAGCGCTGATCAARGACCTCTCSGARCTCAAYGTSGGCGACCCGGTGGTGCACAGCGCCCACGGCATAGGCCGCTACCGCGGCCTGATCAACATGGACCTGGGCCAGGGCGTGAATGCCGACGGCACACCGCTGCTGCAGGAGTTCCTGCACCTCGAATATGCCGACAAGGCCACGCTCTACGTGCCCGTCAGCCAGTTGCACCTSATCAGCCGCTACACCGGCGTCAGCGCCGAGGAAGCCCCGCTGCACARGCTGGGCAGYGGCCAGTGGGAAAAAGCCAAACGCAAGGCCGCCGAGCAGATCCGCGACTCGGCCGCCGARCTGCTCAACATCTAYGCCCGCCGCGCYGCGCGCGAAGGCCAYGCCTTCCGCTACWCGCCCGGAGACTACGAAACCTTCGCCAACGACTTYGGCTTTGARGAGACCGCSGACCAGCGCGCCGCCATCCACGCCGTGATCCAGGACATGATCAGCCCGCGGCCCATGGACAGGCTGGTTTGCGGCGACGTGGGCTTCGGCAAAACCGAGGTCGCGCTACGCGCCGCCTTCATCGCCGTCACCGGCGGCAAGCAGGTGGCGTTGCTGGCGCCCACCACCCTGCTGGCCGAGCAGCACTACCAGACGCTGGTGGACCGCTTCGCCAAGTGGCCGGTCAAGATCGCCGAGATGAGCCGTTTCCGCTCCGGCAAGGAAATCAGCGCCGCCATCAAGGGCCTGGCCGACGGCACCGTCGACATCGTGGTCGGCACCCACAAGCTGCTGAGCCAGGACGTGAAATTCGAGCGCCTGGGCCTGCTCATCATCGACGAGGAGCACCGCTTCGGTGTGCGCCACAAAGAGGCCATGAAGGCCATGCGCGCCGAGGTCGACGTGCTGACGCTGACGGCCACGCCGATTCCGCGCACGCTGGGCATGGCGCTCGAAGGCCTGCGCGACCTCAGCGTGATCGCCACCGCGCCGCAGCGCCGCCTGGCCATCAAGACCTTTGTGCGCAGCGAGAACAACGGCGTGATCCGCGAGGCCGTGCTGCGCGAACTGAAGCGTGGCGGCCAGGTCTACTTCCTGCACAACGAAGTCGAAACCATCCAGAACCGGCGCGAGAAACTTGAAGAGATACTGCCCGAGGCGCGCATCGCCGTGGCCCACGGCCAGATGCCCGAACGCGAGCTGGAGCGCGTGATGAAAGACTTCATCGCCCAGCGCTACAACCTGCTGCTGTGTTCCACCATCATCGAGACCGGTATCGACGTGCCGACCGCCAACACCATCGTGATGAGCCGTGCCGACAAGTTCGGCCTGGCGCAGTTGCACCAGCTGCGCGGCCGCGTGGGCCGTAGCCACCACCAAGCCTATGCCTACTTGATGGTGCCCGACATCGAGGGCCTGACCAAGCAGGCCGGCCAGCGGCTCGAGGCCATCCAGCAGATGGAAGAACTTGGCTCGGGTTTTTACCTGGCCATGCACGACCTGGAAATCCGCGGCACCGGCGAAGTGCTGGGCGAAAACCAGAGCGGCAACATGCTGGAGGTCGGCTTCCAGCTCTACAACGAAATGCTCGGCGAAGCCGTGGCCTCCCTCAAGGCCGGGCGCGAGCCGGACCTGCTTTCGCCGCTCAGCGTGACCACCGAGATCAACCTGCACGCCCCGGCCCTGCTGCCCAACGACTACTGCGGCGACGTGCACCTGCGCCTGTCCTTCTACAAAAAGCTGGCCACCGCCAAGAACACCGACCAGATCGACGCGCTGCTCGAGGAAATCGTCGACCGCTTCGGCAAGCTGCCGCCGCAGGCGCAGACGCTGATCGACGTGCACCGCCTGCGCGTGATCGCCAGGCCTTACGGCGTGGTCAAGGTCGATGCCGCCCCCGGCGCCATCAGCATCACCTTCAAGAAGGACCCGCCCATCGACTCCATGGCCATCATGCAGCTGATCCAGAAGAACCGGCATATCCGGCTGGCCGGCAACGACAAGCTGCGCATAGAGCGCGAGCTCGACAACCCCAAGGACCGCGCCCAGATGGTGCGCGACGTCCTGCGTTCACTCGGAACACCCACTACGCCCACCACGCCCACCACGGAAGCCACTCCCGCATGACCCCCGCAGAAATCTCCCCCGGCCTCGTCGTCAACGTCTCCACGCCCGATTTGAAGCTCGGCGACTTCAAGCTGATCGCCTTCGACATGGACTCAACCCTCATCAACATCGAATGCGTCGATGAAATCGCCGACGCCGCCGGCCGCAAAGCCGAGGTGGCGGCCATCACCGAGGCAGCCATGCGCGGCGAGATCGCCGACTACAAGGAAAGCCTGCGCCAGCGCGTGGCCCTGCTCAAGGGCGTCAGCGTGGCCAGCATGGACCAGGTCTACCATGAGCGCCTCAAACTCAACCCCGGCGCGGCCGAACTGGTGCATGCCTGCAAGGAGGCCGGCATGAAGGTGCTGCTGGTCAGCGGCGGCTTCACTTTCTTCACCGACCGTGTCCGCGACGAGCTCGGCATCGACTACACGCGCTCCAACGTGCTGGAGGTCGAGGACGGCTTCCTCACCGGCCGCATGGTGGACCAGCCCTGGGGCGACATCTGCGATGGAGATGAAAAGCGAAAAATGCTGCTCGAGACCTGCGGCAAGCTGGGCATCAACCCGCTGCAGGCGATTGCCATGGGTGACGGCGCCAACGACCTGCCCATGATGGGCGTGGCCGGCCTCTCGGTGGCCTACCATGCCAAGCCGCGCGTGCGCGAGCAGGCCATGGTGGCCATCAATGAAGGCGGCCTGGACCGCCTGCTGGAGCTTTTCAGCTGAGGCGCCCACACGGCCACACCTCGGCCGGCGCATCAATCCTTCCCCAATAAGTCAACGATCCCGCAGCCATAAGGCCTTATAAGCAGACACCTGAACCAAAAGACACCGACATCCATGGTTTTTTTCAAGCGATTCGAAAGCCAGCTTCCCGCCTACCCCGAGGCCGACCCTGCCCTGCCGCCCAAGGGCTTCATGGCCTTTCTGTGGGCCTGCACCGAAGGCGCGCGCGGCTACATCCTGCAGCTGGCGCTGCTCTCGGCGGTGCTGGCGATTTTTGAGGCGCTGCTGTTCGCCATGCTGGGCCGCATCGTCGACTGGCTGGGCGCGACAGCACCCGCCAAGCTGTGGACCGAGCACGGCACCGCGCTGGGTTGGCTCGCCTTCATCGTAGTGGGCAGCATCGCGGCGGTGGCGCTGCAGACCACCGTGAAGCACCAGACGCTGGCCATCAACTTCCCGATGCGGCTGCGCTGGAACTTTCACCGCCTGATGCTGGGGCAAAGCATGTCCTTCTACCAGGACGAGTTTGCCGGCCGGCTGACCACCAAGGTCATGCAGACCGCGCTGGCGGTGCGCGACACGCTCTTCGTGCTGGCCGACGTGCTGGTCGCCATGGGGGTCTATATCGCCACCATGACGGTGCTGGCTGCGGCCTTCGACATGAAACTGGTGGCGCCCTTCCTGGTCTGGCTGGCGCTCTACATCGCGAGCCTTTATTACTTCGTGCCGCGGCCCCCCCCCGCCCCCCCCGCGACGCCATGAGCGAGTTCATGAAGACCGGCTACAGCCAGATGCGCCTCGTCAGCGCCTTCGAGATCGTCAACCACGCGCTCAGCATGGGCCTGATTCTCGGCATGGCCGGCACCTCGCTGTGGCTCTGGCACCTGGGCCAGGTCGGCGCCGGCGCGGTGGCCGCGGCCACCGCCATGGCGCTGCGCCTGCAGGGCATGTCGCACTGGATCATGTGGGAGACCACCAGCCTCTTCGAAAGCGTGGGCACCGTGCAGGACGGCATCAATACGCTGTCGCGGCCTCACACCATCGTGGACGCCCCCGGTGCGGCCGCGCTGGACGTGCCGCGCGGCGAAGTGCGCTTTGAAGCCGTGAACTTCAGCTACGGCAAGCACAAGCCGGTGATCGACCAGCTGACGCTGACCGTCAGGCCGGGCGAAAAGATCGGCCTGATCGGCCGCTCCGGCGCCGGCAAATCAACGCTGGTCAACCTGTTGCTGCGGTTTTACGACCTCGACGGCGGCCGCATCCTGATCGACGGCCAGGACATCGCCACCGTGACCCAGGACAGCCTGCGCGGCCACATCGGCATGGTGACGCAGGACACCTCGCTGCTGCACCGCTCGGTGCGCGACAACATCACCTACAGCCGTCCCGGCGCCAGCGACGAGGACATGCGCATGGCCGCGCGGCGCGCCGAAGCCGACGGCTTCATCGCCGACCTCACCGACCCGCATAACCGCCACGGCTATGACGCCCACGTGGGCGAGCGCGGCGTGAAGCTTTCCGGCGGGCAGCGCCAGCGCATCGCGATCGCGCGTGTGATGCTCAAGGATGCGCCCATCCTGCTGCTCGACGAAGCCACCAGCGCACTCGACTCTGAAGTCGAAGTCGCCATCCAAAGCAGCCTGAATACGCTGATGCAGGGCAAGACGGTGATCGCGATAGCCCACCGCCTCTCGACCATCGCCGCCATGGATCGCCTCATCGTGCTGGACCAGGGCCGCATCGTCGAAGAAGGCGACCACCGCACGCTGCTGGCCAACGGCGGCCTGTATGCGCGCCTCTGGGCCCACCAGAGCGGCGGCTTCCTGAGCGACAACCTCGAGGAAGAAGAGGAACTGGCGGCCTGAGGCCGGTTTGCGGGCGGCCGAGATCGAGAGGGAGGGCGCCAAGGCGCAGGCCATTGATCGAAAACTAGCCATCGTGTCGCAATGGCTGGGGCTCAAGCCTCTGCCGGCGTTCGATCCTAGTATTCAATCAAGACTGAGCGCGCTCCTGGTTGAAGCGGTGTGGCTGGAGCGGAGGATTGCGGGGATACATCCTTGGCTCTGAGGGCGCAGCCTGGGAACTGATCGGCCGCTGCCGTCCCTCAATCGAAGGCAGGCAGCAGTGGTCATAGCACTCTGTTCAGAGCGTGAAGGCCTTTGGCTATCCATGCCATTCGCATAGTGATGCGCGATAGATGAATCAGATAAACATGTGCCGTGCGCGAATATTTGATCCTATGCGTGTGCCGAATTCGCATACATTCCAGGCAGATCAAAAATCCAGCCTATGACCGCCATTGCCCTTCTCAATATCGAAGCCGATCCGCACTTGGTGGCAGATACCCTTCTTTCTGCAAATGGAAAAGATTCTGCAGCGTCAAAATCTGTTTGGTTGCCGGCCCTAGGGGAAACGCCATCTGAATGGCCTTCTTTAAATGGGACCCGACATATCGCGTGGCTTGGGCGGAAAACTTTCTTTCTACCAAATGGGTCGGGCATTCTCAGCTTCTCCGGCAGTTGTCCTGCGGCATTTCGGTTCTGGGGGGAATTGTCCGAATCAGCGAGGCGGGCGATGAAAGACGATAGTTCCGCACGCRTCGATAGCGCTATGGTGAAAGATGTTTTACGCCAATTACCTCATGACGCCGGGCAGTTTTCACTGCTTGGCGTTCTCGTTGGTGCCTCGCAAAAGCGTACTGCTTTTGTTCATGGAAAATCCGTTCGCATAGAAACAAAGAATTTCGGAACTTGCTATGTCGCTGGCAGCGGGTGGACGCTGCTCATGGAAATCATCAACCAGACAGATCATGCGCTTGGCGCTGGCTATCAATGGCCCCTTGCTTACCCAATATCGGCAACCGAAGACCTTGCGGAGCATATATCCGCGGCCATGCTCCATACGGAAAGCGACCACAGGAATGGCGTAACTCCCGGCACGCCCATCACCGCCTACTGCGGAGGTTTTTATGAGTGGTACGGGATACAACCGGAAGGGATTCGGCCCATGCGGCCCCGGCTTGACCTTCATGTGACCCTCGAAAAGGACCAACTGATCATCACAAGGGCTTATTTCGCAGAACAGATGCAGAAGAGATATCCCAATCAAAATCCATTGCCCACGCAGCGGTACTTTCTTTCCGTAGTAAACCTGATACTTGACCCCTATGTAATACCTTTTCAAAATACGCCTTCCAAGTCAGGCGTTTCCATTGAACTTGACGAGTGCTGGGGAACATTGATCCCGTTAATGCTTGACGTCTATGATTCTCCCGACGATGCACTCTCACAGAAGAGACTCTCCAGTCGACTCAATACCAAGACGATGCAGATTCTGTTTCCTTCGCCTGTAGACGTCAGCCGTGTGAGAGTGATGGTCCAGACACGACACTCAAAATGCACGGCAAAGCGATTCATTGCGCAACCTGGCGAAAGTCCGAACGCTAAATTAACGGCCTCAAATGGCCACCTCACACTGTGGTTAGCCGATCATGTGCTGGAAGCAACAAAAAATACTACCTTGACACCTTGACGTTTATTTTTGACGGCACCAAAGTCTCGGGCCAAACCGAGCGATCGACGAAATTCAAACCATTGCCGCCAACAGATCGGCCACGTCCTTCTTCTTCATAGCCCGGAGATCAGCAATCCTGCGCAGGTTCGCGGCACGAGGCTTGGCCTTGCCAGACTCCCATCTATAGACCGATAGGCCCGACGCGCCCACCAGAAGGCCGCAATCGTGGGCCGTCAGGCCAAGCCGGCGCCGCTGGCTGGCCAGGCTCTTGGGGCTGAACCTTGAAGTACTCGCGGATTCGTCTCGCGCAGCGGCTGCCTGCAAATTCCCGGAGCGAGATTTTCCCAATTGCCGCACCTTCTGCTCCAAAGCGCGGACATTGCGCTTGAGCGCGGCTATTTCTCCGCGGTGAATGTTGATCGTCTTTTTCAGGCTTTGGGTTTCCGCACGCACTTCCTTGCGGGCTACGCGGGCGATTTCATTTTTAAGAAGGGTTGCGATGTTTGGCATAGGTGATTTGTTCATCGAAGTTTCGTTCGAACCAAGGTTATCACCAAGCGTCGGGCACTCGAAGCAGCCGAAATCAACTTGGCCGCATCCTGGGTCTAGCGGACGTCTTATTTCAGACGTTTTTTGAGTTCTTCACCCGCTTGCAGCAAAGCAGCACGGGTTGCGGGCACCTGGCTGATCGGGTTCAGCAAACCGTAGTCGTGGATCAAGTTGCTGTAGCGGGTGGCAACGACATCGACACCGGCGGCATTGAGCTTGCGGGCATAGGATTCACCCTCATCCCGTAAGACATCATTGCCTGCCGTCTGCACCAGCGCCGGGGGAAGGCCTTTGAGTTGTTCGAGTGTGGCCTGCAAGGGCGAGGCATAGATTTCCTGGCGTTGCTTTGCGTCCGGAGTGTAGTTATCCCAGAACCACCTCATCATGTTCCTCGTCAAAAAATGCCCTTCGGCAAACTCCTCGTACGAGCCGCTCTCAAAATTGGCATCGGTCACGGGCCACAACAGAACCTGCACACGCAGGGCAGGACCGCCTTTGTTCTTGGCCATCAGCGCAACCACGGCCGTCATGTTGCCGCCTACGCTGTTGCCCGCGACCGCCAGGCGCTTGCCGTCGACACCTATCTCCGCGCCGTGCTCGGCGACCCATTGGGTGGCGGCATACGCTTCATTGATCGCCACGGGGTAGCGGGCTTCGGGCGAAGGGGTGTAGTTCACGAACACGGCGACCGCGCCGGAGCTGGCGACCAGATCACGCACCAGGCGCGCGTGTGTCGGGAAATCCCCCAAAACCCAACCGCCACCATGAAAAAACATGAATGCCGGCAGCGTGCCGCTGGCGCCCGCGGGCCGCACGACGGTGAGCTTGATCTCGCGGTCCTCGAAGCGGATTGTCTTGTTGCTGATAGCGGCATCAGGCAAGGCCGATGCCGAGCTGCCCTGCAGGCCGGAGAGAACTGCGCGTGCTTCAACGGGTGCCAGTTGCTCCAATGGTTTACCGTCGGCAGCCGCAAGCTTGTTGAGAAAGACCTGAATGGTGTGTTCTACGCCAGCGCTGCCGACGGCCACAGCAGTGGATGCCGCCAGCGTGATCACACATGCGGCCAGGAATTTTGCATACGGTTTCATGAGGAGTTCCTTGTTGTCGATGGATGGAATGCCCCATGATGTTGGTCCGGTTAACAGCAGTGGTGGCGCGCCAGACCATAGACGACTTCATCACGCGAACGCAGGCCAATTGTCCGCACGCGGAAGATATCAACGAGAAATAGCGACAGGCGCTGAGCGACGAGTCCATTGATCGTCCCGGTATTTCCCGCAATGAAAGTCCGGCTGCGGACAATTGGTCCGAGAAGCGCCCATGGCCTCCCGTATGGTTCAAATTTGAACACTACTGCAGGGAGGTCGAGGTGCATCACCCCGAACCTGGGCCGGTGCATCCGGCGCACTTCAAACGTAAAACATCGAACAAGCAGAGGCCGCCACATGCAGTGCACGGCAGCTTGTGGCTGGCCGGCCTGCCGCTGTTGTTCGCAGCCTTCAACGCGCCGGCCGCCGACCTGCTGGAGGTATACCGCCAGGCCCAAGCGCGCGATCCCGTTTACCGGGGCGCCGTCTACGCGCTGCAGGCGGCACGCGAACGGCTGCCTCAGGCGCGAGCTGCCCTGCTGCCTGCGGTCAACCTGGTCGGCGCCGCCAGCCGCCAGTCCGGGCAGGCCTCTTTCAACGAACTGGCACCGGTGTCGCGCGACGTGCACAACCGCAGCTGGAACCTGCAACTGACCCAGCCCCTGTGGCGCGCGACCAGCCGGGCGGTCCTGGACCAGGTGGGACAGCAGGAGTTGCTGGCCGAGGCGCAGTTCCGTCTGGCCGAGCAGGACCTGATCCTGCGCACCGCGCAGGCCTACCTTGACGTGCTGGTGGCCCAGGAAGCCGAGCAGGTGGCCCACCTGCAGACAGGCGCCATGGAGCAGCAACGCAGCCTGGCCCGGCGCACCTTCGAAGGCGGGACCGGCACGGTGACCGATGTATACGAGGCCCAGTCGCGGCTGGACCTGTCGCGCGCCCAGGCAGTGGTGGCGGGCAACGAGTTGCAGAACAAGCTGGCCGAGCTGACACGCATCCTGGGGATTTCCCATGCCCGCCTGGCGGCTTTGCGCGCCGACAGCCCTCTGCCGCGGATCCAGCCCGAAGGCGTCCAGCCCTGGCTGGACAGCGCCCGCGAACAATCCATCCAGGTGCGCATCGCCCAGGCCACACTGGAAGTCGCCGACCGCGAGATCGCCAAAAGCCAGGCGGCGCATTCGCCGACCCTGGACTTGACCGCCTCTTACGGCAACAACTACACCTCAGGCAGCATCACCTCTCCGGCCGATATTTCGGTGCGTTCACGCTCCGGCCAGGTCGGCATGAGCCTGACCATTCCCCTCTACGCCGGCGGAGGCGTACAGGCGCGCGTTCGCGAAGCCGTGGCGCTCAAGGGCAAGGCCGGGGAAGACCTGGAAGCGGCGCGCCGGCAGGCGGCAACCCAGGCGCGCCAGGCCTTCGCCGGCGTCGTCAACGGCACGGCGCAGGTCCAGGCGCTGGCTTCGGCCATCACGTCCAGCAAAAGCTCACTGGACGCCAACAAGATCGGCTACCTCGTCGGCACGCGCATCAACATGGACGTGCTCAACGCCGAGCAGCAGCTGTACGCGGCCCAGCGCGACTGGTACAAGGCGCGGGCTGAAACCCTGCTCCAGGGACTGCGCCTCAAAGCCGCGAACGCCACGCTAGACGAGGCCGATCTAAGCGTCATCAACGGCATGCTGGAAACCGGCCCGCTCTGAAGTTCAAGTCAGCAAATGGCCAGGTACTCCAATCTTCTCGCGGGCGATCCGGCGCCCTGGTTCGTGCAAAGGTCTTTTGCGAACCCACGCTATGCGATTCATGCCGCGGCCGGCCGTTATCTCGTGCTGTGCTTTTTAGGGAGTGCCGCGCATCCCCTGGCCCGGGCCGCTGTCGACATGGCCTTGAAGCGGCCGGATATCTTCAATGACGTGCACTGCTCTTTTTTCGGCGTCAGCCTGGACCCCGATGACGAAAGCGAGCAGCGCGTCGCCGACCGCTACCCCGGCTACCGCTTTCTCTGGGACTTTGACGCGCAGGTCAGTGAGCTTTATGGGGCGGTCCCGGTAGACGAGGACCTGGAACAAAAACGCGCCGGACTGCGTCGCCTGTGTTTTGTCCTGGACCCAACGCTCAGAGTGCTGAGGGTGTTGCCTCTCGGTGATATCGGCGATATCACCGCGCTTTTGTCATACCTCGCCGGGCTAGCGCCGCCCTCGCGCTTCGCGGGCATCGAATCGCAGGCGCCCATTCTCGTGCTGCCCAACGTTTTCCCACCGGAGTTTTGCCGCGAGCTCATCGCACTTTACGAAATCCATGGAGGCCGGGAGTCGGGTTTTATGCGCGAGGAGAACGGAAAAACCGTCCTGGCCCACGACCACGAACACAAGCGACGCGAAGACTACGACATCACCGATCCCGCCACCATGCAAGCGGCGCAAGCCTGGATCCACCGCCGGGTGGTTCCCGAAATCGCCAAAGTGCACCAGTTCAAGGCCACGCGGATGGAGCGTTACATCATCGGCTGCTACAGGGCCGACCAGGAAGCGCATTTCCGCGCCCACCGCGACAACACCACCCGCGGCACGGCCCACAGGCGCTTCGCCGTGTCCATCAACCTCAACCATGATTTCGAGGGCGGCGAGGTCTGCTTCCCGGAATACGGCCCCCGGTCTTACAAACCCCCCGTGGGTGGCGCGGTGGTGTTCTCCTGCTCCTTGCTGCATGCCGTGTCGACAGTGACGCGGGGACGGCGTTATGCCTTCCTGCCTTTCCTTTATGACGACGAGGCCGCGAAGGTGCGCGAGGCCAACAAGGCCTTCCTGGACAAAGGCCTTTCGGCGGACTACAAGGCCTAGGCGGCACGACTGCCGACTGCCGCCGGACTCAGGCTTTTTCGACCACCGGCCGCCCGGCCTGCACCACGAAGCGCGCCAGCGTCTGCACCCCGCTGTCGGCGCGTGTCACATCGTCCACCGCGCGCAGCGTGGTCGTCAGCATGCCCGGCGTCAACTCCACCACGCCATAGCCCCTGCGTTCCGAATCGGCGAACACGAAGTGCGGGTTCTCGGCCAGGGTGTCGGGGGTTTTGGCGCCGCTGGACGAGCGCGAGGTGATGCTGGTGCCGCAAAATTCGGTGCCCACGGCCGCGCTGGCCGTGTCCTCATAGTCGGCCTTGAGATGGCCCACCCAGTTCTCGTGCACATCGCCGCCCAGCAGCACCGGGTTGGCCAGGGCATGTTTGCGCAGCGAGTCCGTGAAGCGCGTCCGCGCCGCCGTATAACCGTCCCAGCCGTCGTTCCAGAGCACCTGGCCGGGACCGGGGCGGAAATCGCGCCGGCCGAAAAGCGACTGCTGGCCCACAAGGTTCCAGCCTGCCGCCTTGCCGGCGGCGGCGCCCCATTCGGCATCGAGCCAGCCTTCCTGCTGCGCGCCCAACATGCTGCGCGCCGGGTCGTTCCACGCGGCGCAGCCGGCCGGGTTCAGCGTGCTGGAGCCGGCCCGCCCGTCACGCGTGCAAACCTGCGCGTCCTTGTACTGCCGTGCGTCCAGCATGTAGAGCGAAGCCAGCCGGCCGTAGGGCAAGCGCTGGTAAATGCGCATCTCGGCGCCGCCGGCCAGCCCGGCCACCGCGCGCGTGAGCACCGAGGCGCGCACCGGCATGTGCTCGTAAAAGGCCTGGTAGGCCGCGGCGCGCCGGGCCGCAAAATCGGCCACCGGCGGCCCGCTGTTGCCGGGCGATGCGCCCGCGTAGTCGTTCTGCACCTCGTGGTCGTCCCAGGTCACCAGCCAGGGGCAGGCCGCGTGCATGGCCTGCAGGTCGGCATCGCTTTTGTGCAGCGCATAGCGCCGGCGATAGTCGTCCAGCGTCAGCACCCAGCCGCCGCTGGGCACGCGCACGGCCTGGCCGGCGTTGGGGTATTCATAGATGTAGTCGCCCAGGAACATCACCAGGTCGAGGTTCTCATCCCGCATGTGCCGGTAGGCGCTGTAATAGCCGTGCTCCCAGCGCTGGCAGGACGCATAGGCCAGCCGCAGCCGCGCCACCACCGCATCGGGCGCGGGAAAGGTGCGCGTGCGGCCGGTGGCGCTGAGGGCGCCGCCCACGGCGAAACGGTAGAAATACCAGCGGTCGGGCTCCAGTCCCTGTACCTCCACATGCACCGAATGCGCCAGTTCCGCCACGGCCTGCGCCTGGCCGGCCTGCACGATGCGGGTGAAAGCTTCGTCATGCGCGAGTTCCCAGCGCACGGCCACTGGCGCGGACAGCAGCCGCAGGGCATCTTCACCTTCCAGGGCCAGCCGGGTCCAGAGCACGACCGAGCCATGGGTGGGTGAACCGCTGGCGACGCCCAGCGTGAAGGGATTGCCGGAGAGCCGCGCTTGCGCGGCCGCCCTGCCCGGCAGGTAGCAGCCGGCGCCCGCCAGCGCCAGCGACTGCAGCAGCCTGCGCCTCTGGATCATGAGCGGCGAGGTCATGCTGGCCCGGTCAATGCCGCACCGGCAGGCGCACGGTAAACGTGGTCCCCGAGCCCGCGCTGCTGCGCACGTCTATGCTGCCGCCATGGATGTCGACCGCGTTGCGCACGATCGCCAGGCCCAGGCCCGTTCCCTGGATGGTGCCCACGTTGCTGGCACGGTGGAATGACTCGAAAAGGTGCGGCAGCTCGTCCTCCGGAATGCCTATGCCTTCGTCCGCGACTTCCAGGATGACCGTGTCCTCTTCGGTGCGCACGCGGAACAGCACCAGGCCGCCCAGCGGCGAGTACTTGACCGCGTTGGACAGCAGGTTGCTGAAGATGTGGCGCAACAGCTTCTCGTCGTAAAGGCCCTGCCCTGTCCCGGCCTCGTAGTCCAGGCGCAGCTCGCACAGGCTGTCGGGTTGCTGCGTGCGCGCTTCCTCGACCAATTGGTGGCACAGCGCCTGCAAGTCCAGCGGATGCGGTTCGAACTCCAGCATCTGCGCATCGGCCTTGCCCAGCAGCAGCACGCGGTCCAGCATGCGCGTCATGCGTTTCACGCCCGCGGCGATGCTGTCGAGGATCTCGAGCTTCTCGGATTCGGGCAACCGGTTGCCGTAGTGCCGCAGCAACTCCTCGGCCGAAAGAATGCCCGAAAGCGGCGTGCGGAACTCATGGCTGGTCATGGCCACGAAACGGGTGCGAAGCTCGTTGAGCGCGCGCTGCTGCTCCAGCGCCTCGCGCGTGTCCTCTTCCGACTTCTTGCGCTCGGTGATGTCGAGAAAGGCCCAGATCACACCTGAATCGGGGTCTTTCGGCTGCACGCAGCTGCCGGCCATCTGCACCCAGAAGAGCTGCCCGTCGCGGCGCTTGAGCTGGCGTTCGCTGATGTAGCTGCCGGTGGCGATCAGGGTTTCGCGCGCCTCCTTGCCGAACTGTTCCCAGGTCGCCAGGTCGGGGTGGATGTAGCTCGAGGGCTGGCCCATGAGGTCTTCGCGCCGGCTGCCCATCATCTGCGCGAACTTCTCGTTGACCCACTCGTGGCGGCGGTTCACCGACAGCACGATGCCCACCAGCGCGCTGTTGAGGATGGCGCCGCGCTCCGACGAGGTGCGCACCAGCTGTGCTTCCAGTTCCTTGCGGCGCGTGATGTTGATGATGACCCAGACCGTGCCCTGGCTCAGGTCGCGCTCGCTGACCGCCTTGCCCGACAGCGACACCCAGATCAGCGTGCCGTCGAACTGTTTCACCTGGATCTCGGCCTCGTAGTTCTCGCCTCGGCCGACGCAGGCCGCCACCTCGCCGCCCACCCGGATGTATTCCTCGCGCGAAAGGTAAAAGGGCTCCATCGAGGTCAACTCATGGCTGCCGGCGCCGAAGACTTCCAGCATGGCCTGGTTGGCCCAACGAAAGCGCCCGTCCGGCGTCAGGAAGGCGATCCCGACGATGGAGTTTTCCAGGATCATCTCGCGCTCCTTGAGCTGCGTGCGGAAATTCTCCTGGGAAACACTCAGCGCCTCCACCATGGCGTGCTCGGCCAGGGTGCGCGCCTGCGCCTGCTCCTTTTCGCGTCGCGTGACGTTGATGCGGTCGGCCAGCGCGAAGGACAGCACCACCATCTCCAGCGCCGAACCTATGAGCAGCGAATTGGCCGTCAGCGCATGCGATGGCAGCATGCCGGTGTTGTGCAGCGCCAGCGTCACCACACCCACCAGCAGCAGCGCCCAGGCCGCCAGGAAGTATTTCGCGCCCGGGTGGCCTGAGCGCACGCTCAGCACGCCCACCACCACCAGCGTGACGACGCTGAAGACCGCCAGCACCGTCACCATCAGGGACGACACCACATAAGGCAGGGTGAGCGCCGCCAGCAAGGTCAGCAGCCAGCCCGCCACCAGCGCCAGCATGAGCCGGTCCAGGCGCGGCATCCTGAGCGCGCTGGACAAAAAGCTGCGCGCGAACAGCAGCCCGAAGACTGCGGTCGAGGCCATGCCGGCAGGCGGCGAGACGCTGTTCCACCAGAGCAGGCCCGGCCAGAGAAACTGCGCGCCGAAGCCGGTCAGGGCCGCCTGCGCGAGGGCCATGCAGGCCACGAAGGCCACATAAATCACATAGGCCCGGTCGCGCACCGAGAAAAACAGCAGCAGGTTGTACAGCAGCAAGCCGATCAGCAGCCCGAAATACAGGCTGATGGTGGCGTACTCGGCCTGGTCGTGCCGCCACAGCGCGGCGGGCTGCCACAGGTTCACCGGCGCCGACACCGTGCCGCCCGAACTGACCCGCAGGTACAAGGTGCTGGCGGCACCGGGCTTGAGGCGTACCGGCATCACGTGGTTGCGGTGCACCACGGCCCGCTCGGCAAAAGGAGACAGGTCGCCGCCCACCTGGCGGCTGAAGCCGCCCTTGCCGTCCGGCGCGTACAGCTCCAGCCGGTCCAGCGGTGGATAGGCCAGCTCCAGCATCCAGTCGGCGGGCGCGTCGCGGGCGGCGCGCAAGGTCACACGCAGCCAGATGGCCGAACGGGTCAGCCCGAAATTGGTGGCCGGGCCGGTTTGCGGCACCGGCTGGAAACGCGCCTGGGCCTCGGGTTTCAGGATATCGGCCAGCGCCAGTTCGCCGCCGGTGTCCTCCAGGTAGGTAAAAGAACGCGACAGCGCGTAGCGGCCTTCGTTGCTGATGGCGAGCCCGGGGCCCGCATCGRCCTCCGCCACAGCGGCGGCGGGCGGCTGCGCCCTGGCTGGGCCCGGCTTCTGCGCGGGGGCCGAAAAGGCCAGGCCGGCCAGCAACACGGCCGGCAGCAGCCACACTCCCCGCAACCAGCCCGGCCTCATGCGGGAACGCCGGGGTCCGCCGCCGCGCGCCTAAGCACGCGCCCGGGTGCGGCGGCCGAGGCCGGCACCGTGCCCGCGGCATGCCGCTGGCCGTTGCAGACTTCATGGCTGATGGCGAGGTTTTCCGCGTGGCTGTTGCCGCCCTCGCTGAGCGGCTGGATGTGCTCCAGGGTCGCCGCCTCGGGCGTGACGTGTTCGCCGCAAACCCAGCACGGCACCACGCCGTGAAGCTGCCGCGCCACGGTCTTGTAGATCTTGTCGCGGGTGTGGCCCAGCCTGCTCACGATGGCTTTTTCATGGCGAGGGGGACAAGACTGAAAGGCTGGAGGTGTGCCGGGGCAAACACCTGCTGGGGGCCCGCGCTCATAGGCCGGCCCTTATTCGAGCTTGGCGGGCCGCGCATCCGCGGGTTCGATGAAGGAGTCCTCCCACTGCATGGCAAAACGGTCTCCCTTGTCGATGCGAAGGCCGCCAGTGCCGTCGGGGTTGAAGCCGATGTTGCGGTTGGCGGCGGCCTGGGCGGCCTCCTGCTTGGTTTCCTTGTTGAGCTCCTTGAGCGCGGCGTCCTTGGCGGCCTTCATGCGCTCCCGCGTGAAGGACTCCAGGTCGGCATGGAAGCTGCTGTCGCCGCCGCGCGTTTCCTGGTCTTCCTGGATCAGCTCTTCGGGGATTTCACCCAGGAAAGCCGCGCGCATGGCGCTGACGCTGGGCGGGCGGCTGGCCTTCACCGTGGTGTAGGCGATGCCGCAATCGGACAGCAGGTTTTCCTTGAGCTCGCGGCTGGCCCGGCTCACGTCGCGCTTGCCGCGCAGGTCGACACAGCCCACCACCTTGCCGTCCAGCGTGCAGACGGTGAAGGTCGTATAGACGCCGTTGAGCAGTTCGAGCAGGCGCTCGTTCTTTTCCTTGTTTTTTTCCTTGTCCTTGTCTTTTTCGACAGGAATGGTGAAGCGCAGCACCGGCAGCTTGAGCATCACCACGTGGTCGTGGAAGGTGCTGCGCATCCATTTCCAGACTTCATATTCATCGTTGGTCACGACGCCGCGCGCGGTCAGCGGCCATTTTTTGGGAACGCGCAGATTTTCGCTGGCCTTTTTTCGCAAGGCGCGGGCGTACAACAGGATCCCGGCCAGCGCGCCCACGGCCACGCCCAGCAATGCCATCAGCCATGAAATCAGGTTCAAGATGCGGTTCTCCTCGTTGTGGGGCGCCGCTGCCGGAGGCGGTGCGTCCGGCAGGCCCGGTGAGCCAGTGAGTCACAGAAAGCCCGCCGTGTCAATTTGAGCGGCCGGCGGCCAAGGCATTATTAAAACAGGTTTTTGCCGGTTTTCCGCCCGCCGCAGGCATAACAAGGCTCCCAGCCCAGCCGGCATGGGCGCCAGCAGCTACTTGTTTCATAGCAGGCCAGCATCGGCCGCCCCGCCGTCGTGTGGCGGGCAAGGCACTCTTTGCAAGGCGGCGCCTGAATCGTTATGCTGGACTTTTTGCAGGAGCCGCCATGCCACTCAAGACTGCCCAGGACTTTGACCAGGAACTGCTGATTCTGTTTGACGCCTATGTGCACGGCACCCTGGACCGGCGCGGCTTCCTGGAACGCGCCCAGAAATTCGCCACCGCCGGCATGACGGCCACCGCCCTGCTGGCGGCCTTGAGCCCGAACTTCGCCGCGGGGCAGCAAATCCCCAAGGACGACAAGCGCCTGAAGACCGAGATGGTCAGCTACCCGTCGTCCGCCGGCACCGGCACCGTCAAGGGCTACCTCGCGAAACCGGCCAATGCCACCGGCAAGCTGCCCGGCGTGCTGGTCATCCACGAGAACCGGGGCCTCAACCCTCATATAGAAGACATCACGCGCCGGCTGGCGCTGGACAACTTCCTCGCCTTCGCGCCGGACGCCCTCACGCCCCTGGGCGGCTACCCCGGCGACGAGGACAAGGCGCGCGAATTGTTCGCCAAACTCGACCAGCGCAAGTGCACCGAGGACTTCGTGGCCGCCGTCACCTGGCTCAAGGCCCGCGACGACTGCAGCGGCAAACTCGGCGTGGTCGGCTTCTGCTACGGCGGCGGCATGACACACACCCTGACCACCCGGCTGCCCGAACTCAATGCGGCCGTGCCCTTCTACGGCAACCAGCCCCCGGTGGAAGACGCCGCCAAAGTCAAAACCCCGCTGCTGATCCATTTCGCGGCGGTCGACGAGCGCATCAACGCCTCCTGGCCCGCCTACGAGGCCGCCCTGAAGGGGGCCGGCGCCAATTACACCGCCTACCAGTACCCCGGCACCCAGCACGGCTTCAACAACGACACCACGCCGCGCTACGACGCCACCGCCGCCAAACTGGCCTGGGAACGCACCGTGGCGTTTTTCAACCAAAAACTCAGGGCTTGACCGCCCCGAGGCCCTTTTAGGGGGCCCTCCTTTGGTCCTTTGGGCTTCTTTGGCCCCGTTTTCCCCGTCGCCCATCCCCTCTGCGCGAAAACCCTGCCCGCCGGCCGGCGGGCACGGCTTTTGCAGGCGTTACCATTGGCTACTTTCGCTTTTTCGCCCCCCGTGCGGGGCCGGCAAGCATTTTTACCCTCTCCTTTCCGGACAACCACCATGAACCTCCTGCACAAGATCGCCGCCACCGCCGGCCTGCTGACCCTCGCCTTCGGCGCCGCCCACGCCCAGAACAAGGAGCTGGTCGTCGGCTCCAGCGCCACCTACCGCCCTTTTGCCTATGAAAGCCCGACCAAGGAAATCGTCGGCTACGACGTCGACATGATCAAGGCCATCGCCCAGAAGGCCGGCCTGCAGATCAAGATCGTCAACACGCCCTGGACCGGCATCTTCGCGGCCCTCAACAACGGCGACGTGGACCTGGTCATCTCCGGCGTCACCATCAACGACAAGCGCAAGCAGTCCTACGACTTCACCACCCCCTACTTCGAGGCGCGCCAGCTGATCGCCGTGCACAGCAACAGCACGGCCAAGGGCCTGAAAGACCTGGCCGGCAAGAAGATCGGCGTGGTCACCGGCAGCACCGGCGACGACATGGCTTCGCGCGAATTCGGCAAGACCAACCCCGACATCCGCCGCTTTGAAAGCACCCCCGTGGTGATCTCCGAGCTCGCCAACAACGGCCTGGACGCCGCCATCGGCGACAACGGCGTGATCGCCTTCCGCACCCAGGAACACAAGCAGCTCAAGACCGTGTCCGACGCCAGCTTCCCCAAGGAATACTTCGGCATCGTCGTGAAGCAGGGCAACAAGGCGCTGCTGGACAAGCTCAACGCCGGCCTCGCCGCCGTCAAGGCCGACGGCAGCTATGCCGCCATCTACAAGAAGTGGTTCCAGGCCGACGCACCCGCGTTGCCTGCGCAATAAACCGCTGAGACTTTCCCGCTATGGAGCAAGTCCTCTGGTTCGGCTGGTTCAGGGCCGACATCATCGCCGAGTACAGCGTGCTGTTCTGGCGCGGCCTGCAGATGACCATCACGGTCACGCTGATCTGCATCGTGCAAGGCACCCTGCTGGGCCTGGCCATCGGCATGGCGCGCGTGGCGGAGTCCCGCCACTCGCCCGCGCGCGAGATCTGCAAATACGCTCTGCGCTGGCCGTCCACCGTCTACGTGAGCTTTTTCCGCGGCAYGCCGCTGTTCGTGCAGATCCTGCTGATCCACTTCGCCGTGCTGCCGCTGTTCATCAACCCGGCCGACGGCCTGGTCATCTCGGGTGAAACCGCGCGCAACATCAAGCAGAACTACGGGGCCTTCCTGTCCGGCATCGTGGCCCTCACGCTCAATGCCGGCGCCTACATCTCCGAGATCTTCCGCGCCGGCATCCAGTCCATCGACAAGGGTCAGGTCGAGGCGTCCCGCTCGCTGGGCATGTCCTTCCCGCGCACCATGTACCACGTCGTGCTGCCGCAGGCCTTCCGCCGCATGCTGCCGCCGCTGGGCAACAACGCGATTTCGCTGCTCAAGGATTCGTCGCTGATCTCGGCGATCGGCCTGGCCGAACTCGCCTACGCCGCGCGCACCGTCGCCGGCGCCTATTCACGCTACTGGGAGCCTTACCTCACCATCTCCGTCATGTACTGGGTGCTGACGCTGGGCCTGGCTTACCTTGTCAAGAAACTGGAGGCTCGTTATGGACGAGGTGATTCGCGTTAACCGGCTGACCAAGCAGTTTGGTCACACCCCGGTGCTGCGCGGCATCGACTGCGCCATCAAGGCCACCGAAGTCGTCTGCGTCATCGGCCCTTCCGGCTCCGGCAAAAGCACGTTTTTGCGCTGCCTCAACGGCCTGGAAGATGCCAGCGGCGGCGAGGTGCTGGTGCACGGCGTGTCGGTGCACGAACCCAAGACCGACGTCGACGCCCTGCGCTCCGAAATCGGCATGGTGTTCCAGCGCTTCAACCTGTTCCCGCACAAGACCGTGCTGGAAAACATCACGCTGGCGCCCACCAAGGTGCGCAAGCTCACGGCGCTCGAAGCACGCAACCGCGCCAGCGAACTGCTGGTCAAGGTCGGCCTGCTCGACAAGATTGATGCCTACCCCAACCAGCTCTCCGGCGGGCAACAGCAGCGCGTGGCGATTGCCCGCGCGCTGGCCATGCAGCCGCGCATCATGCTGTTCGACGAACCCACCTCCGCGCTCGACCCCGAAATGGTCGGCGAGGTGCTGGCCGTCATGCAGGCGCTGGCCGAGGAAGGCATGACCATGGTGGTCGTAACCCACGAGATGGGTTTTGCCCGCCAGGTGGCCGATCGCGTGATGTTCATCGATGAAGGCCTGGTGATCGAAGAAGGCTCGCCCTCGGAGATCTTCGACAACCCCAAGGAAGAGCGCACCCGGCGCTTCCTGAGCAAGGTCTTGTGAGCCGGGGCCCGCATGCGCTGCGGGCCTCTTCTTCCCTTGGAGACTTCACCATGGCCGCCACCCTCAGGGCCGTCCAGGCCGACATCACCAAATTGCAGGTTGATGCCATCGTCAACGCCGCCAATTCATCGCTGCTGGGCGGTGGCGGTGTCGACGGCGCAATCCACCGCGCCGCCGGCCCCGAGCTGGTCCATGAATGCCGGTTGCTGGGCGGTTGCAAAACGGGTGAAGCCAAGGCGACCAAGGGCTACAAGCTTCCCGCCAGATTCATCATCCACACCGTGGGCCCGGTCTGGCGCGGCGGCAATAACGGTGAGCCCGAACTGCTGGCGTCCTGCTACCGGTGCTCAATGGAAATCGCAGCCGCCAAAGGCATCACGTCTCTGGCCTTCCCGAGCATCAGCACCGGCATCTACGGCTATCCCATTGAACTGGCGGCTCAGGTCGCAGTAGACAGCGTGCGCAAAGCCTTGCAGCAGCCCTCTTCCGTGACGGAAGTAGTGTTCTGCTGCTTTTCGGCGCAAGACCTGGCGGTTTACGAGCGCGTGCTCAATACCCCGGCACCTTGAGCATCCGCGCCAGGTAATCAAAAAACACGCAGTACAGCGCGATCGGCAGCGGCAGGCCCAGCAGGGTCCCTAATAGATAGTCGCGAAACTTCACACCCGACATCGCCAGCGCGTAGTTCAACGCCGGCACGGTCTGCAGCAGCATGCGCAGCACCACGATGCTGGCCACCGGCCGCGCATCCAACTGCGCGAGCACCCGCTGCGCCCAGCTTCCCTTGATCTGCCGCAAGGCATCGCCGCCCAGCAGGCGTATCAGCCAGAAGGTAAAGGCGCATGAAACCACCGCCGCGAGGTAGGTCGCCACGCCGCCCCACATTTCGCCCAGCGCCAGCACCGCGGCCGCCAGGAATATCCAGCCCGGGATCTGGATCAGGTTGCCCAGCGCGAACAGCGCGATAAAAATCAGCAGCCCGCTGGCCTCGTTGTCCAGGAACTTCTGGTGCAGAAACGCCAGGCTGAAGTTGTCGCGCAGGCCCGAAAGCTGGAACACCGCCAGTAGCAGGCCCAGAAAGGCCAGCACGGCGAAGAGGCGTTTGTGCTTGTAGCGGTGCATCTGGGATGGAGTGGTTTTGGCGTTGCCGGAAGTTGCTGCCGATTCTAGGCATCCGGCCTCAACACTTGCGCACTCCTTAATTCGGCATCAAAAAAAAGCAAAGATTGTCTTTGGGTGGACTATTGCTTACAACTTCGCAACAAATTTCACTAACCTCACATCAGCCCTCACAAATTGTTTGCAGGCTTTCAATTTCAACTGAGGAGTTTTGTGAAAAAAATCATTGCACTCAGCGCCATGAGCCTCGCCGGCTTGCTGGCCATGCCAGCCAACGCCGAGTCCACCTTCACGTCCCCCGCCACGACCGGCTCGACGGCGACGGCACGCCTGGACTTCACCATTGTCATTCCACAAGTCCTGTTTTTGCGGGTCGGCACCAGCGCCGGCAACACCTCGACGACGGCCACTGTTGACGCCACCACCTTCACGGTGCCCGCCGCCAATGTGGGCGATGCCAGCGTCATTGCCGGTGTCGGCGGCGACCTGACCTTGGGCGCCGTGACGGTGCGCGTTTACGGCAACGGCGGCAACATCAGCCTGAACTCCACCACCACCGGCCCCCTGACGACCGGCACCGCCGGCGAAACCATTGCCTGGAGCCAGATCAGCGTCGCGGGCGCGGCCCTGGCCGCCACCACGTCCGGCTTCACCAATGCCGCTATCACCCACCCGGCCTTCAACACCGGCGCTTCCGGCGGCACCGGCACGGCCGCCACCTTGACGGCCACCAACCGCCTGGTCCGCGTCGAGGGCAAGTGGACTTACAGCTACCTCAATGCAAACATTCCCGCTGCCGGCTCCTATGGCGGCACGATCGCCAAAAACGGCCGCGTCACCTACACAGCCACTCAACTCTAACTTCTTGAACGGGGAAATCATGATGAAAAAAATACTTCTTGCCAGCCTTATGAGCCTCGCCGGCTTGCTGGCCGCACCCGCTCACGCTGAATCCACCTATACCGCCCCGGCAATCGTCGGCTCCACCGCCGCTGCGCGCGTGGACGTGACGATCGTCATCCCGCAGGTGCTGTTCCTGCGTGTCGGCACYAGCTCCGGCAATACGGCCACCGACGGCACCATAGACTCCACCACCTTCACTGTGCCGGCCGCCAATGTGGGCGATGCCAGCGTTATTGCCGGCACAGGCGGCGACCTGACCTTGGGCGCCGTGACAGTGCGCGTTTACGGCAACGGCGGCAACATCAGCCTGAACTCGACCACCACCGGCCCGCTCACGACCGGCACCGCCGGCGAAACCATTCCCTGGAGCCAGATCAGTGTCGCGGGCGCGGCCCTGGCGGCCACCACATCCGGCTTCACCAACGCCTCTATCACCCACCCCGCCTTCAACACCGGCGCTTCCGGCGGCACGGGCACGGCCGCCACCCTGACGGCCACCAATCGCCTGGTCCGCCTCGAAGGCAAATGGACCTACAGCTATCTCAATGCAAACATCCCCGCTGCCGGCACCTATGGCGGCACGATCGCCAAAAACGGCCGCGTGACCTACACCGCCACCCAGCTCTGATCTTTCACCCTCTTCCTCTAAAAAATGGCCTCACCCGCGAGGCCATTCCCTTGATTCCCTGACCCCTTCCTCACTGCGTAAAGCGACGCCCATGCGTGCCCTGCTTGTCTTCGCATCGTCTTTTCGCTGCGCTAAACCGGGCGTGCGCAGCGGGGTCATCGCCATCGCCATCGCCATCGGCAGCGCCTTGCTGTGCGGCGGCGTCCAGGCTTTCTCCGTCAGCATCACGCCGGGCACGCGCTCACTGTTCCTGCAAGTGGGTTCCGGCACCATGACCGGGGGCAATTTCAATGCCGGAGGCACCCCCGGCAACAATGCAACCATCAACCTTGTCAGCGTCACCGTTCCGGCCGCCAGCCTGGGAGCCGGCTCACTCGCCATGACCAGCGATAGCACCGTGGCGACAAGTCGCTACGATGGCCGCGCATTTTGCACGATACCCGCGCAGGTCTATGTCGGCGGCTTCTACCGCGCGCCGGGTTCGGCAAGCAATGCCACCCTCAGCGCGACGGCGCCGGCCTCCCTGACCAGCACCAGCGGCAGCACTATTCCTTTCAGCACGGTTTCATGGGTTTCGGCCGGCACATCCGACGCGGCGCCGACCATTTCCAACGGCACATTTGTTGGAGGCGCATCACAAACCCTGTTGAGCATCGCACGCAACACCTGGTTTGAAAGCTGCCTGCAGTTCAGCTACGCCAATGCCCAGTTCGTGGGCTCAGGCAGCTTCACGGGCAGGGTCAGCTACACCCTGACGGCGCCGTGACGAGCAAGCCGTCGCGCCTGGCGCGAATCATCCTCGCGATATACCTGCTGGTGGCAGGCTTGCTCACCCAGGAATGCGCGCCAGCCGGCACAACGCGCGTGGACGACAGCGGCACCGTCGTCAGCCAGGGCGTTGTCCCCATGCGCTGGCGGCAACTGGTTCCAGGCCGCGGGGCCGACAACTCGGTCGAGGCCGGCGTGCGTGTGGCCCTGCGCCTGAACCTGTCGCGCTGGCTGAACCAGCCCGTCAAACTTTATATGGGGCTGGCACCGGCGGCAGGCGAGCCCGTCCATGCCACATGGCGTACCCAAGGCCGCCTGCTGCCGGGAACCGTCCGCTCGGGCGCGCGCACGCTGGTTTTTGAAGGAGCCGGCGTGGCGTCACTCGAGGAGACCCTCGAGCTGACGCTCAGGACCGACGGCAGGGCATTGGTGTCCCCGCAGACCCTGCAGTTTTATTTTGAGGTGGATACCCCATGACCAATCCCCGGCTGGCGCCCGCCCGGCGCTGCGCGATGGGCCTTTTTTTCCTTGCGATGACATTGATCGCACCCAACGCCGCGGCCGGCGAGTTCGCGCTCGCGGTATCTCCCCCGCGCTTTGAACTCGAACTCAAACCCGGCGAGCGAAGCCGGCAAGTCATCGAAATCACCAATGCGTCGCCGGCATCGGCCAGCTTCGGCATCAAGACGGCCGACTGGCGCCTGGGCGCGGACAACGCGGCCACCTTCTTCGACGAACTACAACCCGGCAGTTGCCGGCCCTGGGTCGCCATCGAGCGGCGCGAGCTCATCATGGCGGGCGGACGGCCCTACCGTTTCCGTTTCGAAGTCACGGTTCCCCCAGACGCTCCAAGCGGAGAGTGCCGTTTCGCCATCATGCTCGAAGGCCAGGAGCAGCTCACCCGCATGGAGTCCGGCCCGCCCATTCCCTTTTCAGCCCGCCTGGGCATCGTGGTCTATGTAGCCGTCGGCGGCGCCGCACCGGAATTGAGCCTCGCCGGGGCCGGAGTCCAGGCCGTGAATGGCCAGCCCACACCCATCCTGCAGATACGCAACAACGGCACGGCCCATGGCCGCGTCGGTGGCTTCCTGAGCGGTACGGACGCGTCCAACACCGCACTTGAATTTTCACCCGCCAATACCCCGATACTGCCCGGCGAAACACGCGGCGTTACGCTCAACGCGACGCGCCCCGGCGACCCGGACAGCGCCGCGGCAATCCGCTTTCCCGTGACGGTGCGCGGAAAGCTCGAATGGGGCAAGGGCAAGACACAAAACATCGAACAGCTTTTCGCGCCATGAAAGGGCAGGCGCATTCGCTCGCCGCCCTCCTGCTTCTTTTCACGCCATGGTGCCGCCGCGGCCTCGCGGGCCTGGGCATGCTCTTCACAAGCGCCGCGGCGCTGGGCCAGACGGCAAATACGCAGGCTGCAGGCTCTTACCTTGACCGCGTCATGGACGGCCAGCCGGGACTGGACGGCGGCCTCCAACTCAAAGCCAGCGAGTACAACGAAACCGGCTGGCCGCGAAGCTGGCACGCGGACTACGCCGTCTTCAAGCAAACAGGCAATGGAAACACCGCGACCCGCGCACTGGATCTCGGCGGCTTCATGGAGACCCCCAACCACGGCGCCCTGTCCGTCCATGCCAGCCTGTCCCGGCAAGGCTCAGGCGCATCGAGTGGCCGGGCACAGGGCGGCGACAGCGATTGGCGCATAGACCAGCGCGCATTGCCTCTCGACGGTGGATGGTTTGCCAACCACAACGCCGGCAACATCAACACCACCGGCACCCGGCTGGCGCGCGGCACCGGCCGGGTGTCCCTACCGGCAACGCCCATCCACGGCGTGGGCGGCCAGTGGTACCTCCCCGATTCCATCGCCCTCAACGCGGCAACCGGCCGCACCGGCCTCTTCACCGGCTTCAACAGCACCGGGTTTGAAAGTTCGGCAAGCAACATCACGTCGGCCGGCGCGCAATTTCGCCTGCCCGCCGGCAAGGCAGTCAAAGCAGGTGAACGCAGCGACGTGGCATTCCAGCTGATCACCGGCAAGGACATTCCGGACAGCGCCGACACCGGCATCACGCAAAACACAAGCGCCTGGTTCGCCGCCGCATCCTGGGAAGGCCCGTCCCCCTGGGGGGCCGGCCTGGCCGCCGGCTATGGCGCAGCCAACGAACGTGTGGGCGGCTTGCGCCTGCAAGCCAACGTGGTGCAAAGCATGGCCACACAGAGCGGTGGCGCAATGGGCCTCTGGCTGGACGCCGCCTGGCGCACCGAACGCTGGCGCCAGGCCGCCGGTATTTTCCGCTTCGAGCCCAACCTGCGTTGGGGCACCACAGGCCTGGCCGGCAACCTGCAGGGCCTCTACTGGCAAGGCGACACCGCCACCCGCCAGTGGCAGGCGGGTTTTGCCGCCGAATTGAGCGACACCGTCAGCGGCGGCCAGACGGGCAGCGTCGCGTCCGGAGGCAGCGCATTCGTCAACCTGAACGGCCGCTACCTGCTGGACATCAGCAACACCCTCGGGGCCGCTTTGAGTTTTCGCACCATCACCAGCCCGGGCCAGGCCGTCCAGCTGTCGTGGAACCGCGCCGGCGACCGGGGCCAGACGCAATGGCGGGCAGACCTCGCCAAGGCCTCCGGCGCGCGCACCCTGCGCCTGGGCGTCGACCACAGCTGGCCCGTGCTGTGGACGGCCCTTCTCAGCACCTCACTGGCCCTGGAGCGCATGCGGGGAAGCGCCAATTCCACCAGTAGCCTGGTCTGGGGTGTGCTCGGCACCGTGTCGCCCTGGCCCCAATGGTCGTTGGACGCATCCCTGCGCGGCACACGCGGCAATGGCGGCGAGTCGCTCAACGCCAACATCGGCCTGAACTGGCAGGCCTCCGCCGGCTGGTCGCTGGCCTTGCGCTACACCGAGTCGCGCGGCCGCGAAACCCCGCAGGCCCTGGTCGTCTCGGCCCTGACCGCGGCGACGCTGCAGCCGCCGGTCAACACCCAGGCCAATCGCAGCCTCCAGCTGCTGCTGCGCTACCAGGACCATGCCGGCATGGCAACCGCGCCGCTGGGCGGCCTGCCCGGGACCGGGGCCGGCAGCCTGACGGGCACCGTGTTTTTTGACACCGACGCCAACGGCCGGCGTGAAGCTTCCGAAGGCGGTGTGCCCAACATCACCGTCATGCTTGACCGGCGCTATGTGACGCAAACAGACGCCCAGGGCCGCTACGAATTCCCCTCGGTCGCCGCCGGAGAACACCTGGTCGAAGTCTCCCCCGACAACATTCCCCTGCCCTGGAGCCCGACCCTTCGCGACCCTTTCAAAACCATGGTCCGGGTCCGCCAGAACCAATCCGCGGATTTCCCCGTGCAACGCGAACGTTGAAGCAGTCCCGCCTTGCCCATCCCGCCGACAAATAAATAAATTCCGGGACGACTGTAAGAAACGCGCTCACCGCCCGACCAAACCCCAACACGCGGCAAGACCGCGCCGGAAATCCCGCTGACGGGCAACCCTGAGGAGCATTGAATGAACACAGGCAAACAACAAGCCATACACCCCGGCTGGCTGCGCGCCATGCACTGGCTCAACGCACTGGCCGTGGTGGTGCTGATGATGAGCGGCTGGCGCATCTACAACGCCACCGCCTTCCTGGGCTTCACGATTCCCAAAGACCTCACACTGGGCGGCTGGCTGGGCGGCGCGCTGCAGTGGCATTTCGCCGCCATGTGGTTGCTGTTCTTCAACGGCATCCTTTACCTCGCCTTCAACCTCTTCACGCGGCGGCTGTTCCACAAATTCTTTCCACTCTCCATCAAAGGCATCGCAGCCGACCTGCTGGCGGCCCTCAAAGGCAAGCTGGCCCACGCTGACCCGCGCCACTACAACATGGTGCAACGCCTGGCCTACCTTTTTGTGATGCTCGACAGCGTGCTCATCGTCGTGTCCGGCCTGGTGCTGTGGAAGTCGGTGCAGTTCCCCATCCTGCGTGAACTCATGGGTGGTTATGAAGGCGCTCGCCTCGTCCACTTTTTCGCCATGGCCGCACTGGCCGGTTTTATTGCCGTGCATCTGGTCATGGTGGCCCTGGTGCCCAAGACCCTGGTCTATATGCTGCGCGGCCGCTGACCAATACCCGCAAGCCACAAGGAACAAACATGAACATCCAACACCCCAGGCGCCTTCACCACCTGGACGGCGACGCCGTCCTCCAGGAAGCCGTGGACCGCATCGCCACGGCCAACAAGCTCTCAACAGCCCGCCGCAACTTCCTGCGCGGCTCGCTCACCCTCGGTGGCCTGGCCATGCTGAGCGGTTGCATGCTGGACGACAGCGAATCCGTCAACACCGCGCTCACCCGCATCTCGCACCTCAATGACGACGTGCAAGGCTTGCTTTTCGACCCGAACCGCCTGGCACCCACTTACCCGGATTCCATGATCACCCGGCCCTTTCCCTTCAACGCCTACTACGGTGAAGACGAAGTGCGCGAAGTCGAGGAAGAAAGTTACCGCCTTGAAGTCGCCGGCCTGGTCGCCGACAGGCGCAAATGGTCGCTGCCCGAACTGCGCGCCATGCCCCAGGCCGACCAGGTCACGCGCCACATCTGCGTCGAAGGCTGGAGCGCCATCGGCAAATGGGGTGGCGTTCCCTTCTTCCACTTTTTACGCAAGGTCGGCGCCGACACAAGCGCGAAGTACGTCGGCTTCAAATGCGCCGACGACTACTTCACCAGCATAGACATGGCCACCGCCCTGCACCCGCAGACCCTGCTGGCGCTGACCTACGACGGCCAGGTGCTGCCGCCCAAATACGGTTTCCCCATGAAGCTGCGCATGCCCACCAAGCTCGGCTACAAAAACCCCAAACACATCCAGGCGATTTTTGTCACCAACACCTACCCTGGCGGCTACTGGGAAGACCAGGGCTACAACTGGTTCGGAGGTAGCTGAGCACGCTCGCTCAGACACCCCGCAACGCCGGCAAGGCATGCACCCCTACCCGCCTTGCCGTTTTTTCTTCAAGCACTTTCCAACATTCTTTTAATCACCAAGGACAACACCATCATGAACATCAACACCAAGACTTTGACCGCCGCCCTCCTCAGCGCCTGCCTGCTCGCCGCCGGCGGCAGCGCCCTGGCGCAGGACGCCATGAAAAAAGACGCCATGGGAAAAGATGCCATGAGCAGCAAGGACGCCATGGCCAAGGACGGCATGAAGAAAGACGCGATGGGCAAGGACACCATGGCCAAGGACGCGATGGCAAAGGACGGCATGAAACACGACGACAAGATGGCCATGGCCAAAAAAGACAAGATGAAGAAGGATCACATGGCCAAGGACGGCATGAAAAAAGATGCCATGGCGAAAGATGCCATGGGCAAGGATGAGATGAAGAAATAAAGGAAAAAGAGGACCGCGGCGCCCGGCAAGCGGAGGCTGGGCGCTTCAGCCCGGCCTCCGCTTGCTGCGTCCATCACGACGCTTGCGCCGCGGCCCAACCACCCTCAATGCCAGTTGGCCGCCAGCGCAGGCGCGAGCGCCGATTGCTGCTGGCTCGTCAACGTCGTCTGGCCCATGGGCGGCGGCGCGAAGCTTGACATGGCCTGCACCAGTTTGTCCACATCCGTATCCAGCAAGGTCTTGCCCTCACCGGACTTGATCTGCTCGACGTGGTAGGCATTGCCCAGGTACCAGTTGCTCACCGTGACCTTGTCGCCGCTGCCTATGACGCTGACTTCCAGGTCGTTGGAGACTTTGCGCAACCACAGCTGGTCGTACTGCCCGCCGGTAAATTGCAGCACGTCCGCATTACCGGCCGTGGCATCGTTTTCCTGCACCACGTCCGCGCCGCCGCCGGCGCCGAAACTGTAGGTATCCGAGCCCGCCCCACCGCTTAAGGTATCGTTGCCGGCCTCGCCAAACAAGACGTTGGCGCTGCCGTCACCCGTGAGCGTGTCGGCCATAGCCGTGCCCACCAGATTCTCTATGCCCACCAGCGTGTCGTTGAACATCGTGACGGTGCCGTTCACGCCGATCTTCTTGGCCACCGTGCGGCCGGCCAGGCTGGCGTTGATGCCTTCGGCCAGGCCGTCGATGCCGGCGCTATAGTCCGCGGTGTCGACGTCCGCCCCGCCATCCAGCACGTCGGTGCCGGCCCCGCCGTACAGCCTGTCGTTGCCATTCTCTCCATACAGAATGTCATTGCCCGAGCCGCCGTCCAGGACGTCATTGCCCTCTTGACCCCGCAGCGTGTCGTTACCCGATCCGCCCTCAAACAGGTTGTCGAGGTCGTTGCCCTCAATGGTGTCGTTACCATCTCCGGCGCGAATCCTTTCCACACCCTCGAGCCTGTCGGAAAGCTCTCCATCGACCTTCTGTTGACTGAAGCTGCGGTACTCCACTTCAATTTCACGGTTACCGTAGAGGGAAGCATGCTTGCCCACTGTTTCCACGTTGAGGGTGCCTACCAGGCGTTTTGTTACCTTCAACGTCCCCGTAGGGCCGGCCTCCACCTTGATCGTCGTGCGGATATCCATACCGTCGTAAATGACCATATCGCTTCCATCCCCTCCGTCGAAGTCCAGTGGAGAGGCTCCGGCAATCACCACGTCATCCCCCCCGCCGCCCCTGATCGTGAGTTTTGCGCCGGCAACCGACATGTCCTCGTTACCGGTGCCGCTGACCCCCGGTTGTTTCTTGCCGTTAAAAACTCCAATCGTGTTTCGCACGTCAAACGTGGTTGACGCCGCGCCGTCCTTGATGGTGAAACCCTGGTCCAGGTAATTCACATGGAGACGGGCTATGGGTACTTGTATCTCCTTTCCAGCGCCGTCCCATTGAGTTTCTTCCCCAGGCCGTGTTCCTTCAGTGAGAACTTCCGTTCCGGGTATAAAGAGGGGCCCCATAAACGCGGCAAGTTGTGTGGTGCCCGCGTCACCGCCCAGCTCCGCCGTGTAACCGCCTTTGAAATCAATCTTTATCACATCGCCCTTGGCCTCACCATCCTGGAAGCGTCGGAAGAACGTCGCCGTGGTTTGCATCATGTCTTGCGTTCGGGTAATTCCGGCCAGCTCCAGCGCCTGTGCCGTCTGCTGGGGCGAGGCGAAGGCGATGATGCTGCCAACGTTGGCGGCGTCCTGCAAGTTCTGCAGGTACTCCTTGTTGTCCGGGTTGGCGATCGGATCGAACAGGCGCTTGAACTGCGCCAGCAGGTCTTTTCCGTAAAAATCAAGGTCGGCCCTGATGCCCGCGGCATAGTCATCGGCGATGTTTTCAATCAGTTTTTGCTGGATGCTCCTCATGACGAGGGTGAAGGTGCCGGCAATCAAATCCGTTCCCAAAGCGATGCTAGCCGGACCCGCCGCCACCGACGATGCGACGACAACAATCGCGGCGACGATCGTGGCCGCCGCCGTGCCCAATGCGATGCCGAGCTCCATGTCGGCCTTTCTGCGATACAGCCCCGCGAGTTGTGCATTGGCGGTGCCGCCCGCAATCCCCAGCTTATCGAGCTCATGGACAAACTTGTACTCTTTGGCAATGTTGGCGAGTTCGATCGAGCTGAACGACAGCGTCACAGCCGCAGCGATAGCCGCCGCCGGGCCGGAGGCCAACTTCAGCTTGCTGGCCAACGTCAAACTGCCGGTCGCCGTTCTGGTCAGACTTTGGACCGCATAACGCTGCATCAGGATGGTGGAGGCAATCATCAGCCCGCCGCCTACCGCTTGCTGGCCCATTTCGAAACCAACTGCGGTTTTGTCTGCGCCCGTCAACGAATCACTGAACAAATAGGGCGCCAGTGCGGCAATACTTGCCGTTGCCTGCACCACGCCCAGACCGGTGCCGGTCTTGCCCCAGAATTTTCCCCACTTCGTCCGGCCGTCCGCGCTAAAGCCATGCTTGTCAAGCCAGGTCTGCGGCACGGCATTGCCAAAGGAGTTAATGCTTTTCGCGCCGTTGACCAATATGTTGAGAGAATTGGAAATCACCGAAATGCTTGCCGCCGACTTCGCGATTCTTTCGGCGTTCTCATTTCCCTTGTAGTCGGCATAGCGGGCCCGTTCCAGTTGCCTGGAGGCGACGCCAAGCCCGATCACCGCGTTCAAGGTAAACACCGCAGACGTGGCTCCGCCAATGTAGCTTCGGTACATCTTGATCTTGGTTTCCCAGGCTTGCCACTTGGCGTAGTCATCTACGTTCTCTGCCGCTACTCCTCCCCCCGTCCCTGCGGCGGCTACCGCTGCTGGGGGACTTGCCCCTGCGTCGGCTCCCCCTGCTCCTGCTCCTGCTCCTGCTCCTGCTCCTGCTCCTGCTCCTGCGTCTGCGTCTGCTCCTGCCGGGCTTACAGGACTCACGGACTGCAGAGGATCCTGAGGACCCACCGGAGCCGCAGGTCCGGAACCCCCAGGAGACTTGGGACTACCAGGAGGCATTGGCCCTGTTTCGGCGGACACCGGAGGGAGTGATCGTTGAGAAAAAGATGGACTGGCGGCGTCGGGACCGCTGGAGGCTGCAGGACTTTGATTAAGAGGAGCCAGATTAAGTCGCGGCACTGCAGGCCGTTTCGCCACAGGCAAGGTCGAAACAGCAGCTGAGCGAGAAGAGCTGTCGACAGAATCAAGCCAGGGCTCAACAGGAAGGATGTACGTCTGCGGTACATGCTTTGACTGTGTTTGCCCTGTTGGATAAATCATTGGATTCGGCCCGCGAGGATTCGCAGGGACTGACTGACCAGCACGAGGAGACATCTCTATGCCTGAGTCAACTTGGTCAAGCATCACTTGAGGCATTTTTCCAGACATCCCCAAATTGGGTCTATTTGGATCAAAGTCTGAGGACGAGGACGAGGACGGTGATGGGTTGCGCCTGAACCAGCGCGGACTTGCGTTACCTAAGCGCTGCATGAGCCACATCCTTGGGCTCTGTGCCCCCCCGGAGGCATTCGCTGCTTCAGGAGGATTCGCGCCTCCCCCCCCGGCAGCGGGATCGGCCGCTTCTGCTGCCCCCGCCGGAGGATTCGCTGGCGCTGCTGACCCGGCAGGGGGATCGGCCGCTGCTGCTGCCCCCGCCGGAGGATTCGCTGGCGCCGCTGACCCGGCAGCGGGATCGGCCGCTGCTGCTGCCCCCGCCGGAGGAGTGGGGGCCAGCTTGGGCATCATCAGCATGTGCGAATATCGGACGGCATTCGCGAACGAGAGTACTGTCTCCGTGGCCATGATGATGATCGAGCGCGCGAGAACGAGCGAGCCCAGTTGCTGCTTTTCAGTATCCGACGAATAGAGATTGGGGTTGTTATTGATGGCCTGCCCCACGCCGGCAGCCGAGAAATACGTCCACAAGTATTGGGTTATGACGTTGTGCTTGACCTCATATTTGAACTCACGCGTTTTGATCTCGTGTGCACGCAGTGCCTCGTCACGCACTACCTCTTCGGCTAATTGCGCTTGCGGCTGCCCGCTGCCTACAGGAACGATAGGAGGTAGTTCCCAACGGAGAGCTTTTGCGGTCCCCCCGAGCGTGAAATACCGGTACGGCACATTCCCCAAGCGATCCGAATTGTTGTACATCGAGTACGGATTCACCGCGTCCGCAATAAGCTTCGCGTAGAGCTGGGTTTCAAGCTTGGTTTTGCCGCTGGTGAAGTTTTTGATTTCGCTCATGCTGGGCTCCTTGGTTGAGGGTGTTTGGGCGCTCAGGCCGATGGGTTGATCGATGCCTTCGGGACCGAAGGCCTGAATTCACGACGCGCCTTGCGCGCATCCGGCGATTGAAGCCATGCCGCGCTGTGTCGCCGGCAGCAAGCCTTGGCCAGCCGGCCGGCCAGGCCAGGGCCCGGTGAACTTTTGTCGGCGGGCATGGGAGTGCGGTCCTGCGTCATGGCGGGTTTCCTTGTGGTTTGGGGTGTCGGCCCTTGGTGGGCTGGGTGCGTGGCTGCGCCGAAAGCGCTGCCGTCGGCAAGAAGCCGCGCGGCCTTTGCCGGGCTTGCGGGGCGGGAGCCGCCCCGCGGGGAGAGAGATGCCAAAGCGTTCATGCCGGTTCTCGCTGCTTCATCGACTGGCGTCTCGCGATACAAACCTGGTGCCCTAAACCCACCGTGCTGTCTGTACCTGTCTTTGCTTCAACTTTTTACTTAAGTTGTATTTTTTTCGAAGCAAGAGACGCCTTTAACATTAATAAGCCCCTGGGCGTGCATCAATTAGTAATCTCTAAGTGGTACACGCCTTGAATCCGAGCTTAGGCAAGGCCTGCAAAAACATCGAGTTCACTTTGTCTTTTCGCGGGCATTGTTGTGACGATTTCTTGCAAATAGTTGGATTTGCTTTCGGAATCGTGTTGGCCTGTCATGCGTTTGTGGCTGGGGTCATGAGGCTGGTGGGGCCTGGTGCTCTCGCTCCTTCTCCCGCTGGGGGAAGGTTGGGATG